>JAJNBE010000094.1 GCA_021155915.1 Solimicrobium sp.
TTTGAGGCTTGCTCTTGCGTACGGTCATTTTTGATCCTTTTAAGAAAAGTGCAGTTTCCTGCTAAATGACCGTTTACACAAAATTATTTACACCCTCGGAATTGTCAGGATACCTATTAAAAGAAGCTGGCATTCATTTGGTCTAATCTTTGCTGAGCCTCTTTATGTCGATAAAGATCAACGGCTATCTGATACCACTTTTTTGCCGTTGCACGATCAAATCTTAGTAGCCGGCGCGCCATATACGACTCACCAAGTTGAAAGGCTGCGTCACTATGCCGTTCCTCATGCGCTCGTGTTAAATAAAGAACCGTTTTGGAATCACTTTGCTTCACTTTATCGCCTTTAAAATACCTCATGCCCAACTGATAAGATGCTTCTGTGTGATCGTTATCCGCTGCCATTATTAGATAACTGATGCCATCGGCATCTTCATCGGTTCCCAATAGCACAGTACTTAATAAGTACGCAGCCTTTGAAAGGCCAGCGTCAGCGGCTTTTTTTAGATAAAAAATAGCAGAGTCAGTGTCTTTTGAATCATAATATTTTTGGCCAAGGTCATAGGACGCAAATGCATTATCGTTATCCGATGCTATTTTCAAATAAATGATGGCATTGGCGTTATCTTTGTTCGCTAAAAATAGTCGCCCAAGTCGATATGCTGCTTTTGGATGACCTGCTTCAACCGCTTTTTTTAGAAAGGTAATTGCTTCCTTATCTCCTGATTTAACATGATTTTTGCCGAGCTGATAAGCTTCTTCCGCTATCTCAGCTTGAAATTGGACAAAATTCTTAGTAATTGCATTTGCCGAGCTTTTGTCGGCAATTGCGCCAATTACGGTTGCGATTGCCTCAGCCGAGTCTTCCATCGCCATTGCCTGGGCAAAGTGTGCAACAGCATATGCTTTTGAATTGGCATATGAGTACGCCCTTGCTTCTGGTGCAGCGGCGTATGCATTTGCACCTGAAATTGAACATGCTACTGCGTTAGCTGCCGTGGCATGCGAGCTTGCGCCGAGCCCGATTGCATAGGCTACTGCGTTCGACGTCGTGGCAAAGAGTTGACCCTGAGAGAAATTAATTTGACCGCAAGTGACTTCACAGTCGTAGAGAGTAACATTGGCGGGAATTGTAACCATTATGTTAGGCGGTAATGAGAACACCATTTTTCTTAATACGATAGCTCTTTCAACCGGGAAATAGCGATTTTGAATTGCGTTCAGTACGATGACTTCAACAGACTCGAATGGGTTATTAAAAGCGCCATCAGGTAGCAGAAATTTCAAATCTTCCCGCGTGGTTATATTAACCTCTACTTCGTGGCTTTTATTGTTAATATGATTGTGGTTATGATCAAACTGCGCCCATTGCATTTGGCCAGCCTTAGAACTCATGCGTTCCATTATTATTCCTTCACCGTTAAATGTATTTAGAAGATTTATTCCAATCCTTTACAGCAGGATATGCTGGAGGTTCCATGTTGTTTGCGCCGACACAGCTGTATTAATTGGGGTTAATCCTGAACTACTCTTTTTGTCTTTTAAGAATTAAAGACCTAGTAACAGTATCGCAAAGGCAGAATAAATTTCCAATTAGTGATTTCCACATTGCGGTATACCCCAATGTCTTGTATGTCCCGAAACAGACCATAAATGTGAGACCTCAACACAATTTCCCTCGCCTGCGGAACCAACTTCTCGACGGGGAGTTTCCTTAGTTCAATGATTTTGTGCCGCCAACCCACTTAAAAGAAGCACATCAGCTCCCTCCGAAGAGGAAATCTGGGATAATGCGAGGTTGATTTTTTCAGGACTTACCATGCTTGCTGAGCAAAAAGCACATATTCTTACTCTGATTAATACGGTCATTACGCCGTTTTTAGTGGGCACTGAAATATCCCCCACTATTACTCTAGAGCGGCCACGTGATCCGGCGCATGGCGACATAGCTTGCAATATCGCGATGCAAATCGCGAAGGCGTTGAAGAAAAATCCGCGCGAATTGGCACAGACTATTGTTGCTAGTTTGTTATCATTGTCTGATGATCTTCTGGTAAGTGCTGAAGTTGCTGGTCCGGGATTCATCAATTTGCGTATCCAGGCCTCGGCCAAACAAGCTGTCATCCGGCAAATTTTGAAGCAAGGGGAAAATTTCGGTAAGAGTAACCGGGGTGCGCACGAACCGGTTGTTGTTGAGTTTGTCTCAGCTAATCCTACCGGCCCTTTGCATGTCGGACACGGTCGTCAAGCGGCATTAGGCGACGCCATTTCTGCGTTAATGGCTGCACAAGGTTTTGATGTAACGCGCGAATTTTATTACAACGATGCAGGTGTACAGATTGCTAACCTAGCATTGTCTGTGCAAGCACGTGCGCGTGGTTTAGTTCCAGGACAAACGGGATGGCCAGAAACGGCTTATAACGGCGACTATATAAAAGACATTGCTGACGATTATCTAGCTAAAAAAACTATTGCCTCGAGTGATGGAGCGGTTGCTCCAACCGTAGTAACAGCTAGTGGTATCGTAGAAGATTTAGAATCCATTCGCCATTTCAGTGTTTGCTACTTACGGCGAGAACAGGATATCGATTTACAGGCTTTCGGTATCGAATTCGATCATTATTTTTTAGAATCATCCTTATATGCCGATGGAAAAGTAGCGGCTACAGTAGACGCTTTGCAACATTCAGGAAAAACCTACACGCATGATGGCGCATTATGGTTACGAAGTACTGATTATGGTGATGATAAAGATCGAGTCATGCAAAAATCCGACGGCACATTCACCTATTTTGTTCCTGATGTGGCTTACCATATTGATAAGTGGCAGCGTGGCTTTAAAAAGGCGGTAAATATCCAAGGAAGTGATCATCACGGAACGGTTGCACGTGTACGCGCTGGACTACAAGCCGTGGCACAGGGTATTACACCAGGTTATCCAGATTATGTGTTGCATAAAATGGTCACAGTAATGAGAAATGGTGCAGAAATTAAATTGTCTAAACGTGCCGGATCTTATGTTACCTTGCGCGATTTGATTGAATGGTCTGGTAATGGCAACATTGAAAGCGGTCGTGACGCGGTGCGATTTTTTTTGATATCGCGTAAAGCAGATACCGAATTTGTGTTTGATGTGGACGTTGCTTTAGCGCGCTCGGACGAGAACCCAGTTTATTATGTTCAATACGCACACGCTCGGATTTGTTCTGTGTTAGACAAGGTAGGCGCAGAAATAATACGCTCGGCCTTAAATCAACAAAATGAGCGGGAAGGCGAATTGGATTTATCGTTGCTCACTACGCCCCGCGAAGCAGGATTGTTGGCAAAACTGGCGGAATACCCAGAAAGTCTAGAGCGCGCTTTGGATGAGCTGGGGCCACATCAAATTGCTTTTTACTTGCGTGAGCTAGCGGGAGAAATGCATAGCTATTACAATGCGGAACGTATTTTGGTGGACGATGAGGCCCTTAAAAAAGCAAGAGTGGCTTTATTGCTTGCAACAAAGCAAGTATTGCAGAACGGCTTAAAATTGATTGGTGTTAGCGCGCCATCAAAAATGTAGTTATAAAGACCTGTGACCCACCATAGCGAGCGAGCTAACGATAAGGCGTATGAAGCGCAGCTAGCGGAATGTACTCGAATACATGAGTATTGCAAGCGCTGAGCAACGCCATAGTTGGCTCACGCAGTAAGATTGTTTGCAAAGGTCTCCAAAATTAGGTTTACGTAAATTGTTCCAGCAGGAGGCATATGAAAAGAAACATGAAAATATTGACGACTAGAGAACAGGGGGGAACTCTTCTGGGATTAGTCATTGGGTTAGTAGTGGGTTTAGGAATTGCTGTGTTGGTGGCACTAATGATCACAAAGACACCAACACCCTTTACTAATAAATTAGGTATGAGTAAGCCAGCAGATGCGCCTCTTGTTCAATTAACTGATCCTAATAAGCCGCTATATGGCAGTTCCTATAAAGAGGCTCCATCCAATACACCTGTGGCAAATACCTCTTCGATTACTACGGTGCAAGAAACCGTAGCGCAAGCTAAAGGATTGGCCGCTGGAACAGCGGTAAATGCAGGCAGCTCTCCAGATGCGGAAATAATGCCAGAGATTGTTAAATTTAATTCGAATTCGGCAGCGGCAGATGATCTAGACTTGAAAAAGACGATGGAGGAAAGGGCGGCTTATTATCTACAAGTAGGGGCGTTCCGTGACTCTTCCGACGCTGAAAATGTTCGGGCCAAACTGGCCTTAATTGGTATTGAGTCGGCAGTGAAGACAAAAAATGCGGAAGGTGATAATTTGTTCAGGGTAAGAATCGGCCCCTTTGATCATCTCGACGAAATGAATCGCGTGCGTAGCAAACTGGTTGAAAATAGTATCGATGTTGCCGTTATCAAAACTCCAAAATAAAGGGTAATCAAATGAAGCTACTTAAGCATTTAAATTTTCTTAAAATACTTGTTCTGTCTTTTCTGGCCAGTATTTGTCTTTCAGCGTCAGCGAGTTTAACTAATCCTGAAAGTGGTAAAGAATACCAAGTTTTAGCGCAGTCACAACCCACCGATTCAATAGGAAAAGTGGAAGTGACGGAATTCTTTTTTTATACGTGTCCGCACTGCAACGTAATTGATCCTTACATTACCGCGTGGGTTAAAAAGCAAGGAAGTGCGATTTCATTCAAGCGTATTCCGGTGGATTTTGGTCCAGGACAGGATGTGTTAAAGCGTATGTATTTTACCCTCGAAGCAATGGGTAAGCTGGACGAATTGCATGCACGTATTTTTAAGGCTATACATAACGATCGGCAACAACTGAATACGGAAAAGCAAATTCTCAACTTTTTGAAGAGAAATGCCATTGATGAAAAGAAGTATCTGGATGTGTCCGCGTCGTTTGGAATTGCTAATAAAATGAAGCGCGCACAGTCCATGCAAGCTGATTATAAAATTGACAGTGTCCCGACATTGTTCGTTGATGGGCGATACATGACTTCTCCTGCACTGGTTATAGGTGCGAATTCGACATTGACTGAAGCAGAAAGTGCGCAGGGACTTTTACAGGTATTGGATGCGTTGGTAAGTAAAGCTGAAAAAAACCGAAAAGATACGTCGACGACAAAGTTAGCAAAAGACCAAATTTTTAAAAAATAAATTGATTATAAAATCTGTTCAAAAGGCGGATTTTTCGTCGAGCCATATTAATGAATACAAAATAGAGGAATAAATGGATAAGTTTTGGTTGAAGTCATACCCGAAAGGCGTACCAGCAGAAATTAACTTGTCAAAAGTGCAGTCACTCGTCCAATTGCTAGAAGAACCTCTCAAAAAATATGCGGGACAGCCGGCATTTATTTGTATGGATAAATTTATTACTTACGCTGAACTTGATGCCATGTCTTTAAAGGTCGCCGCGTGGTTACAAACCAAAGGACTCAAAAAAGGTGCGCGGGTTGCAGTAATGATGCCGAATGTCTTGCAGTATCCGGTAGTGCTGTTAGGTATCTTACGCGCCGGATGTACAGTGGTAAATGTAAACCCCTTGTATACGCCTCGCGAGCTGGAGCATCAATTAAAAGATTCGGAAGCAGAAGCTATTTTCATTCTGGAAAATTTTGCTAACGTCTTAGAAAAAATTATTTCAGTCACTGCTGTCAAGCATGTGGTAGTGGCGAGCATGGGTGATTTGCTTGGTACATTAAAAGGATCAGTTGTTAATTTAGTTGTGCGTTATGTTAAGAAATTGGTCCCACCATTTTCATTGCCCCTGTCGGTCCGGTTCAACGATGTTTTAGTCGGAGGTGCTAAGTTAAGTCTGACGCCGGTTGAATTTACCATGGATGACCTGGCGTTTTTACAATATACCGGTGGTACCACGGGCGTTTCAAAAGGTGCAATGCTCACTCATCGCAATATTGTGGCAAACGTTCTTCAAGCAGAAGCGTGGTTTCAACCGGTATTGAACAAGGAAATTGAAGGTCACGCTGAGCAACATCAATTAATCATGGTATGTGCGTTGCCGCTCTACCACATTTTTGCCCTCACGGTTTGCGCACTAATGGGCATGTGTCTGGGTGCAGTAAACCTTCTTATTCCCAACCCACGTGATATCCCCGGCTTTATTAAAGAACTGGGAAAACACAAAGTAGACATGTTTCCTGCATTAAATACTTTATATAACGGCCTAATGAATCATCCTGATTTTGCAAAACTAGATTTTTCTAATTATAAGGCGAGTATCGCTGGCGGAATGGCGTTGCAAAAAGCAGTGGCGGATCGCTGGTATAAAATAACGGGAAGCGCGATTTGTGAAGGTTACGGGCTATCTGAAACATCGCCAATTGCGTCCGCTAACCCAATGGATGGATCAGGAATACTGGGCACAATCGGGTTACCTATGCCAAGTACAGAGATTAAAATTTTGGATGATGATGGTATTGAAGTCCCATTCGGACAACCGGGCGAAATTGCCATTCGAGGCCCTCAAGTTATGTTGGGATATTGGAAAAATTCAAGCGAGACTGCTAAGGCCGTAACGGCAGACGGTTTTTTCAAAACAGGCGACATAGGCACAATGGATGAAAATGGTTACACCACCGTGGTTGACCGTAAAAAAGATATGATTCTGGTCTCTGGATTTAACGTTTATCCGACTGAGATTGAAGGAGTAGTAGCCATGCACCCCGGTGTATTGGAGAGTGCTTGTGTCGGAGTACTAGACGAACATTCTGGTGAAGCTGTTAAGTTATTTATAGTAAGAAAAGATCCGGCACTGACGGCCGAAGATATATTGGCTTTTTGCAAGCAGGAGTTAACTGGATATAAGAGACCGAAATTCGTAGAGTTCAGGTCCGAATTACCTAAAACGAATGTAGGTAAAATTTTGCGCCGGTATTTAAGGGATGAGGCAAAACCGGTTTAAGTTGGTGACTGTAGCTAGAGAGCCAACGACAAGGTGCGCGGAGCGCAGCAAGTGGAATGTACTTGTGTACACGAGCATTGCGAGCACCGCGCAACATCGTATTTGGTTCGCGCAGTAGATTGCGCAGAGGGCTAGGCGAGAGGAATCAGACTGGCGGGACCTAGATATCGATAAGTTATGAGGTAATCTCCTATAATTCTTCTTGTGAAGGCGATAGAACAGGAATGACACGTGGCATACGGTCATCATCCGTCGCTACATATGTTAATAACGCCTCAGTCACTTTCACCGTATCCGCTTCGAGACGATTGCGTTCAGCGTAGACCTCAACGGAAACCGTAATGGAAGTACGGCCGACCTTAACGATATCTGCATAGAAAGAGAGTAAATCTCCTACAAAGACTGGATGCTTAAACAGAAAGGAATTAACTGCAATCGTGACAACACGTCCGTTAGCGCGTCGCGCGGCGCGAATAGCGCCGGCCACATCCACTTGTGCCATGATCCAGCCTCCGAACACGTCACCATGAATATTAGCATCTGATGGCATGGGCATGACACGTAGTTGCGGCATGCGTTCAGGTAGAGAAGTGGGTTGATTGGGAAAGTTTGATTCACTCATGCTGTTTCCTGGTAAGTCGTATAAACGCTCTAATTAATTATCCTAAATTCCTCTGTTGGACAGGTTCACCACAG
>JAJNBE010000028.1 GCA_021155915.1 Solimicrobium sp.
ATCGAACGGTTCTTTGATGTTCAATTGTTCAGCTGCACGCTTCTCTGATCCGCTGTCTAGTTTAGCCAAAATTTCTTCAAGGCTGATGCGACCCTGATCAAGAATTTTGCCATTCAAAAAAATGGTGGGTACTGCCATGATTTGTCGCTGCTCTACCTCATTTTGGAATAGTGCGCCGTCAATCACGACCGAACTGATGCGCGGATTCAATACGGCCATTAAATTTAACGACTGCACCACTTCCGGACAATTTTGACAGGTGAGTGAGATATACGTTTCAAAATGGAAATCTCCGTCCAGTTGTTTAATCTGTTCGATCACACTTGCATCGACTTTAGGTGGGTGTCCACCGGTTTGTAGTAAGGCTAAAACCAGAGAAGTAAATTCATGTCCCATCGGAATGCCGGCAAAACGAATGCTCACGTTGCCATTTTCTTTGTGGACACGATTGATGCTGAATGAAGGCGCCCTTACAATAGGATTTTTTTCCAACTTTAACGTAATTTGGTTGGATAAACTGACGATGTCGTCGAGTAAAGCGCGCATTTCTCGCGAAGCATCACTGTTATCAAGGGCAGCCACCAGCTCAATAGGTTGCGTTACCTTTGTTAAGTAAGCCGTCAGTTGTGTTTTGAGATTGGTGTCTAACATAATGTGCTCCATTGACGCTGGAATTAATCCCTTTTTCGGGATTTGTGTGAAAAACTCTCGGGAAGAGGGCTGTGAAATCTGAACAAATAAAAATAACTCTAGCAATGAACGTGGAAAATAAATTCAAATTCAAAATAACGTTTGCTGCAATGCCACCACACCTTTGTCCAAATACCTCGCCCCTAAGTGGGCGAGGCAGTAAAACTACAATCTTTAAATCTTCCCGATCAAATCTAATGAGGGTGTCAATGATTTTTCACCTGGTGTCCATTTAGCCGGGCATACTTCATTGGGATGATTTGCAACATATTGCGCTGCTTGTACTTTGCGCAGCAGTTCCTTAGCGTCACGTCCGATACCATTGTCATGTACTTCCATAACTTTGATAAAACCTTCCGGATTAACTACAAACGTTCCGCGCAGTGCAAGACCTTCCTCTTCAATCAATACCTCAAAGTTACGCGACAAAGCTAATGTTGGGTCTGCTAACATCGGATAAGTAATTTTGCTCACTGTGTCTGACGTGTCATGCCATGCTTTGTGCGCAAAATGGGTGTCTGTAGAAACGCTGTATATTTCTGCACCCAACTTTTGAAATTCAGCATAATTATCAGCCAAATCTCCTAACTCGGTAGGACAGACAAAGGTAAAATCAGCGGGGTAAAAAACAAAAATAGTCCATTTACCTTTTAACGTTTCTTTAGAAACTTCCACGAATTTGCCGTTGTGGTAAGCAGTGGCATTGAATGGTTTGATTTCAGTATTGATTAATGACATGATGTTCTTCCTTTTAGGGTTGATGTAACGTGCTTAAATTAGTGCATCCTCTTCAGCCAGGTCAGGTTCCGCACTAGTTCTTCCATTCATTTCAAGCAGCAATGACAGAGAAAGAATAGTGTTTGCAAACTGGCTTTCTTATTGAAGATGATGAAATGGTAGGCTATCTCTTGCGATTAGTAAAATTGATTCAAACAATGAATGTGATTAATTCTTACTATGGGAAGTAAACAATGCTTAACGTACCAAATTTTCCTATTTTCCTCTGGTAAAGTTAACTTCTATGAAAAAATCTTCTCGATTAACTCTAGACCGCATCCTACAATCGCAAGGATTCGGTACTCGCAAATGGTGTCGGAGCCTGATCACTGATGGAGAAGTGCGTATCGATGGCCAATTAATCACCGATTATCGGACTAATTTTGATACGACTGACTTCGCTTTTGAACTATACGGTGAAGTTTGGCCGTATAGGGAGCATGTCTATATTGCATTAAATAAGCCTGTCAATGTCGAATGTTCTCGCAAACCCAGCCATCACCCCAGCGTGCTGACGCTATTATCCGAAGAATGTACCTGGCGTGATGTGCAGCCGGTTGGCCGCCTGGATCATGATACGACCGGATTATTGTTATTATCGGATGACGGTGCGTTTATTCACGCCCAGTCTTCGCCAAAACGGCATATACCTAAGGTGTATTTAGCCACCACCCACGAACCGGTGACAGAAGAATTAGTTGTGCAACTACTTAACGGCGTTCAGCTGCACGATGAACCAGAACTCCTAGCGGCCCTGGTGTGCAGAAAAGTGGCTGAATATCGCTGTGAAATTATTCTTGAACAAGGCAAATATCATCAGGTTAAACGGATGTTGGCCGCTGCGGGAAACCATTGCACCGCATTGCAGCGTATTACGATTGGACATTTGACATTGGAACAATTGGGATTGGATGAGGGTGAATGGTGCTACTTAGAAGAGCATCATCTGTCATTGCTGGTACCGTAATGGCACATCTAACGAATTGAAAAGTGTTGCATCCTTCCAAATCGGTTAAAAAATGTACAGTTAAGCCCGTCTAACTCAGGACATAGATTTTTGCACAACCGTAGAGAGCCACGGTCGACCCAGTGGGGTACTGTCACTTTTTTACAAAAGGTGCGATATGAAGAAATTAGTTTCCTTGATATTAATCACAGTCTTCTTGGTAAGTTGCGCTGGACGACCAGCAAATCTCGTTATGGTGGATTAGCTGGGCGACAATAGAAGATCTTGCGAGGCTATTGAAGTCGAAATGAACAATATCCAGAGGGAGATCCAACGGCTAATCCCTGAAACCGACAAGAAAGGTAAAAACATCGGCTTGGGGATTGCAGGGGCGTTTCTGCTTTTCCCGCTGTTCTTCATGGATTTGACCGAATCCGAGAAGATAGAGGTCAACGCTTATCAACAACGATACAACCGATTAACCGTGCTTGCTGCGGAAAAGAAGTGTTCCTTTGCTAACGTTGAGCAAGGCGCTGCGAAATAACTATTTACGCGCCGAACTATCCTGGGTCATCTGTGCCAACTATAGACGTGGAGAATTCTAGCCCCCTTAAAATGATTTTGGGGGCTATTAAGTAGTCAGCGATCTGCTATCCTCGTTCATCTATCTTTCCCTATCACGGACCAAACTCTGTCTTGCTTCTAGTTATCAAAATAAACAGCTAATGAAGAAAGAAAATGTTTCTCTGGCGCCAACAGAAAATTTTTCAATTCCATTTTTTTATCATCAGAGCAGGTCATTTTCGTTAAGAATCCGTCAATGTATTTTTCTGCATAGCGACCTGAGACCAGCCATTCGTCTGAAATAGCACTTATCATCATTGATATTAAAAAGGTATATTGATCTTTTTTATAAGCACTTACATCGGCTTCACGAGGGTTATTGTCGACATTTTTATCGTTGAGGAAAGCGGGTGACAAATAGTTTCTAGTACCGAGATCATCCGTAAATTCCCCAGTTTTCCCCATCGTATCAAGATCAGTTAAATACATGTGCCCGGCATAAAAAAACATATTTGCTGGTTTAATATCCCTGTGAACAAACCCCAAAGAATGCAGCTTATCAATATTCGATGCCAGCTCTTTAAAGTGTTCCTGAGAGAACCGATAGTCTTTAGTCTCGTTTTTCAATTTATCCAAATCACGCGAGCCGAGATTTTTTGAAATTAACTGTCGCTCGTTCACTCTTATTTGAGGAACCAATTTATCGAGATGATGAAGTGTAATTAACGACAATACTTCCATTATTGGCTTTGCAATAGTGGGATCAATTAATGTTAATCCCACGTAATCGGTGTTTTTATGCGTCAATTTTTTAAACCCACCTGATGCATCCGAATCGGTGCTAATCGGCGGGAAAGCAATCCAAGATAGCTCTTCATCCGGTAGTATGTTGTAGGCAATCGCCTCACCAATAGGATGATCTTTGGTAGGAGTCATTCTTAAGGCCGAAACATCTGCCATCGGTTCTTTGACTTCAGTAGTATTAAAAGAACGAATGTACTTCTGGAATACCGTGGCAAAACTGTCTTTATCATTTTTTTCTTTTTGAAGGCCCAGATTCAGGTACTCGATTGCACTTTTTACCTTATTGGGCGTTAGGTAAGCCCCAGTCTCGTACTCCTCACTTAAGAAATTTTTAATCCTTTCGGAATAGTTCGGATGCTCGTTGTGAATAGAAGCAAATAAATCTTCATAGGTTTTCTTGTTGGCCTCAGTATAGCTAGGAAACAACGAGGCAATATTTTTTGCTAGCGAACCAGACGTTTCCAGCTGATTGGTTTCTGTGCTGGTAATGCGCACGGCATCGCTGCTATTTGCGTCATTAATTACATCACGCCAGGCCTGCATACCTGCACATTTTTTGACTTGAGAAAATGCATCCATGTTTGTTCCAAATTAAACTTGATTACTCAGCTAAATCTTAACTTCGCAGGGTAGGAAGGTTATCTATTGCACCTTTCAGGCACTTTTTCCAAAAGTCGGAACGCTCAATAAACCGATCAGTTACCGTCAGAAAACGTTGGGTATGCAAATTAGAGGCTGGTTCGTGGAACCGATAGAAAACGACATTGGATACTTCATCAAGAGCGAAGAAGCCACCTTGCATTAATTTCCAATCCAGATTGATGGCAAGTAACGTACTAAAAAGCGCATTTGTATTGTTAAAGGCAACACTTGCCATAGCCGATGTCCAATGAATTTGCTGATCCTCCTCAGAATAGCTGATATGTATGCAGTGTTCCTCCTCCAACATTACGGAGCACACATTAAATTCGTTGTACAGACACTCTTTTAGCCCGAGATGATGCGATAGATCAAGAAGACGTGCCTCAAATATTTTTATTGAATTTGCAGCAGATACTTTGTCGCTTAACATGGCCGGTACTTTTAGTAGAGACGCACGCATACATTTTTCCTCAAGCGTTATCCATAAGTGGTATGTAATTATTGTAGTTGCTATGTATTGGAGCGGGTATTAGTACTTTCCACATTGGGGATAACCTTTTTATAAAAATTTGTGACAGGGTCACGTCCTGACTTACGTGGCCGCAGTTGCTTTTGCTAGAATAGCGACTTTGCCAATTAGCGAGACCCTACAATGAACCTTGAACAAGCCCGTTTTAATATGATCGAACAGCAAATTCGTCCTTGGAACGTATTAGACTCCCATGTTCTAGAACTGCTCACCCTGGTTAAGCGCGAAAAATTCCTTCCCGAGCATCAACAATCATTAGCTTTCATGGATACGGAATTGCCTTTAGCCGATGGAAGCATGATGCTTAGCCCAAAAATGGAGGCGCGCATTGTTCAGGAAGTTGCTATTAAAGAGCACGAGACCGCTTTAGTCGTCGGCGCT
This sequence comes from Solimicrobium sp., assembly GCA_021155915.1. Classification (GTDB taxonomy): domain Bacteria; phylum Pseudomonadota; class Gammaproteobacteria; order Burkholderiales; family Burkholderiaceae_D; genus Solimicrobium. Next base: position 5,334 of record JAJNBE010000028.1, read on the forward strand.
GGTACCGGTTATTTACCTGCCTTGTTGGCGTTCCGCGCGCGACACGTAACCTGCATCGAAAGTTCGCCTGATGTATTTGCGGTTGCTAACAGAAATCTGCAGTCGCAAGGAATTATGAAAGTCAGTTTGGCGAAGGGTGAAGCAGCAAATGGCTGGCCTCAGGACGCCCCTTATGATGTAATCGTGATGACCGGGTCTTTACAAGTATTACCCGAAGAATTGAAACAACAACTTAAGATAGGCGGTCGTTTATTTGTTACTTTGGGCAATGCCCCGATAATGACAGCCTATCTAATCACTCGTACTACCGATACGGACTTCGCTTGCAAACCCTTATTTGAAACCAGCATTTCCCCGCTGCCGCATGTTGAACATCTTTCTACTTTTTCGTTCTGAAGGGAAGAATATATGGAACTTATCGACGCTCTGGAGCTAGCTAAATGGCTAAAAAATGATAGCCGGCCAAAACCACTTCTTTTAGATGTGCGAGAACATTCGGAAGTGCAGCTTTGCCACATCGTAGACAGCATTCATATGGCAATGCATTCCATCCCCGCACGGCTGAACGAGTTGGACAAAGAAATTCCTATCGTATGCATTTGTCATCACGGCGTCCGCAGCATGCAAGTCGGCCGTTTTTTAGAGCAACAGGGTTTTGAGCAGATCATCAATCTTACGGGGGGCATTCATGCTTGGGCAACCCAGGTTGATTCAACCATGCAAACGTATTAGCTCGGTTAGCGGGGAATAAATTCCCGCAATAAATCGACCGTGCGCTCAGTAGCACCGCGATGCCGGTTTGCGAACTCCAACGCATTTTCTCCCATCCTTGTTCTACGTTGGTTGTCCTGAATTAATTTGTTCGCCTCTTCAATTAATTCCTCAGCATTATGTACGCGTAATGCACAGTTTGCTTCAAGGGCGTCGTTACTGATTGCTTCAAAATTAAATGTATGAGGACCAAGGAGGACGGGCTTTTTTACTGCGCAGGCTTCAATCAAATTTTGTCCGCCCAGCGGTAATAAACTGCCGCCGATGAAGGCGACATCGCAACTGACGAAATAACTGATCAATTCGCCCATTGTGTCACCCAGTAGCACTTGAACTTCAGAGGATAAGTTTTTCTGCCCTAATGTCGAGCGACGCTCCATTCTCATGCCATGTTGTTTAGTTAGCTGCTCAACCAGATCAAATCGCTGTGGATGACGCGGAACAATCACCAATAAGGATTGCTCGGACTGGTTAGTGTAAGCCTCCAAAATCAATGTTTCTTCGCCTTCTCGTGTAGAAGCGCACAATATCACCGGGCGAGCCCCAAATTGCAGACGCAATGCTTGACCAGCAGCAAGTTGTTCTAATTTAAGGGTGATATCAAATTTACTGTTGCCAGTAACAACAACACGGCGTGCACCGAGCGCGCGTAGCCGCCCGGCATCTGCTTCTGTTTGTGCTGCAATACAAGAAATTGCGGCGGCAGCTGGGCGAATTAAGCGTGGGTAATGTTGTGCTTTCTGAAAAGACTTATGCGACAACCGGGCATTCACTAATGTGACCGGAATGTGTTGACGCTGACAAGCGTAAATCAAATTTGGCCAGACTTCGGTTTCCATTAAGATGCAGATAACGGGCCGGAAATGCGCGAGAAATTTTTGCGCTAGGTAGGGGATATCATAGGGTAAAAAACATTGCTGTACTTCCTGGTTTGGAAATAGCAACGCGCCGGTAGCGCGGCCAGTTGGCGTCATATGGCTGAGCAAAATTCGATGTGTGGGATAACTCTGTTGCAGTTGACGAATGAGCGGTTCGGCGGCACGCGTTTCACCCACCGACACCGCATGTACCCAAATCATCGCCTGACGGGGCTTGCAAGCAGCACTATAAAAACCAAATCGCTCAGCGATATATTGGTGATAACCGGGTTCTAAGCGGCCGCGCCAGAACAGGCGGATTAACACAAATGGAAGGGCGATGATCCACAAGATAGTGTATAAAGTGCGCATAAACCTGTAAGAGAGGGCAAAGAATCACATTATCATTGATTTTTATTTCCCGCTGTGTAAACTTGCGAATACCCTTTCTATAACCTACTCTCTACTTACGGGCGAAGTGCTGCTTGGGTGCAGTTTAATAGCGAAATGAGGCAAATAAGAGGTCTCAATAAAGCCGTGCAATGGGCTAACGGATAATTTTAAGACTCGGTGCAGTCTTTGGAAACATAATTTTGTGGTGTTATGCTTATTTGGTCCATTTTGGTCCATTTGTAGAAAACGCCGACAATACAAGTCCATTTCTTTTTAAGGGGAAGGTTAGGATGGGAGCCAGAGACAATAAAGACCGACGGATCTGTTATGAGAGAGATGACATGTAATGGTTTGGGATTGACCTGAAATGTTCAACATGGATGATTAAAATTAGTCATTCATAAAATTATCGGTAAGTGAGTCCAGTATGGTCACTGTAATGTGCATAGAGCCAATTTTATCAACTTAACAGGAGTACTTACCATGAAAAAAAAGAACACGATGAGTTCGGCAGCGTTAACGAAGCCAAACTCAGTCCTTCTACACGGCACGTTTCTATTGATTTCTTTGCTGTCCTTAAGTTCGTCATCGGTTTACGCACATCCGGATTTACCATACCTACAACCACGAGACGTGCCACAGGATAATAGCTCCACACAACCAGATATTTATCCAAAGGTCTTGACGCCTTTGCAGAACGCCCCCCTTCCTGTTCCCAAGTATTCTGAAAAGCAAGGTCTGCCACGAGGTGCATCAGTCCACACGCAACCGGATAGCTCAAACGAAGTGAACTCTTTAGTGGTGGAGCCCTTCCTTGCTTCTGTTCCCGGACAGGCTGCATCTTATGAAATGGCAGATATTTCAGATTTGATTGATTTTGGGGTAGTCCGACTGGAAGAAGCGTGGGTTAAAACGCTTCACAAGGCTCCTGTTTATCATTGCTATATGGACCCATCTCGTGCTTGCGGGTTTGAAATTGCAAATATTAAGGTAAATTTTATAAATGCTTCATCAGCTTTCGTCAGACCTGATAGTTCAACAGAGGTGCATTCTGTAGAAATAAAGTCCTTTCTTGACGCTAATGGAGTTGATACACATCATAAATTTAGAGAGGATACTAACTTAATTTATTCGGGAAGAGTTCATCTTTTGGGAGACGGGTGGAGGGAAGATTCTAACAAGAATAAAGATTCCCGGAAACGTAAATTCACCTGTACGTCTTCACCGAGTAAATCTGGTAACTGCGCATTTGAAATTCAGAAGGTTAAGATAAAACTTAAAGACATAAACAATTCGGCTGCTGCCGCTGCAGCCCTAAATGTTTACCATGATGGTAAATCTACACCTGCAGAACCTTCTTTGCCGTTCTGCGACCAACTTCCGGTTGAAACAGCTTACTATGGCGGGGCTGGTCTTAATTATGCGAGAACGAAGCCTAACTGTTTAGAGCGAAACGCTAAAGTGCCAGAATCTCTCATGAAACGCAACGCCATGTAGGAGGAATGCATTTAGGGATGAACCTTATAGCTAAATATTACTCTAATGGATGCTTTAAATCAGGCAACACTGCAATGATTTCTGCGGTATTGCGTTAGAGCGTGATTCATTCGAGCCGCTACGTATTTTTTGGCTAGCAGAGGAGTGCATCTAATAACGTGCGCGGAATCGAAAAACAGGGCCAGTTCATCGGTGACAGCGTTAGCGCGCTCGAAATCGGTGATTGTTCGAAGTGCGTTTTTATTAATTTTTTTAGCTGGCTTTAGGTCTTCCTCAGTGTTAGCCATTAGCTTACGCAATGCGGATGCCACGTTTTTTAAGCCCTGATTTATCTCAGGTGCTGGGCAGTTATTGTCGTCCAAACTTTCATCAGTCAAAGGTCGAGACCTCTGTACACAACCGTAGCGAGCGAGCCAAAGAAAAGGCGCAGGGAGCGCAGCGACCGGAATGTACTTGAGTTCATTAGGATTGCGAGTACCGCGCAACGCCGTATTTGGCTCGCACAATAGGTTGCGCAGAGGTCTCAGGTCAGAGGTCTTATGCATTGAGAAAATATTTGAATCTGAGAACTATTCCTGACGCTTGTAATTAAAGTGCATAAGCGTTTTTTTCAGTCTTCTTTAGAAATCATCGAAGGCATTAATGATAAACCGGTGGATGTAGTTCTTTTTCGTCAAGAAGAAAATATCATGAAGATTTTAGACAGGTTCTCACATTACTTTATGATGTACTTAATATTCCTTTTAATTTGCTGTCCTTTCAATACGCAAGCTAAAAGTGTTTCGCCAGCCAAACCTAAACTTGAGAAAACCATGGAGCCGACTCAGCCCGCAAGTTGTCCGGTAATATTGCGCCATACATTTAATCGCCTCCAGGATGATACAAAACAAGATTTATGCCAATATGCCGGAAAAGTTATTTTAGTTGTCAATACCGCAAGCCATTGCGGATTTACTAAACAATATGAAGGGCTGGAGGCTCTTTATGCCAAATACGCTGATCAAGGCTTTGTAATATTAGGATTTCCTTCTAACGATTTTGGTAAGCAAGAACCGGGTAGCGCAAAAGAAATTGCTGATTTTTGTTACAACACCTATGGGGTAAAATTCCCAATGTTTGCTAAATCGTCCGTCCAAGGTCCAAAAGCAAATCCCCTCTACGCTGAATTAATTAAAGCGAGTGGAACAAAACCGAAATGGAATTTTTATAAATACCTTATCGACCGCGATGGGAAAGTAGTGGATACTTATTCCAGTATAACGACGCCAGAAAACTCAAAGCTGGTTACTGCGATAGAAAAAGCGTTAAAAAGTGATTTGTAAATATGAGAGACCTCTGTACAACACTGCGAGCAAGAGCTAAAACCCAACCCCTGGGCGCAGAGTAACCCGAATGTATTCGGATAGATGAGGACTACGTGTCCTTTGCACCGGCCGGATGTAGATCGCGAAGCATCGTTGCAGACGTCTCTAAAATAGGATAAATTTTGAAGGACTCTCCACCCACTGCCCCCATTGCTCCAGTTTCATTCAGCGTGAGTCATTTCCGAAACGCCCTGTCGCAATTTGCTACGGGGGTAACCATTATTACCACTCGTTTAGAAAGTGGACGATTCTTGGGTCTAACTGCCAGTTCATTTAATTCGGTCTCATTAAATCCGCCACTGGTGTTATGGAGTTTATCTGAGAAAGCGACCAGTTTGCCCATCTTTTCTGTAAATAGTCATTATGTTATCAATATATTGGCCGCTAACCAAAAAGAGTTGGCTAAGCAATTTTCTCAACCTTCCCTAGATCGTTTCACTGGCGTTGAATTTAGCTTGTCGGCTAATGGTATGCCCATCTTAGCAGGAACTGCTGCCTGGTTCGAATGCCGAAACCGCAGTCGCTATCCTGAAGGTGATCATGTAATTTTTGTAGGGGAAGTAGAGCAATGCGCATTTACGCCAAAGGAACCATTGATATTTCATGGCGGTCAATTATTGTCGTCGCGAAATTAACCTCAACCGCGGTTAGCGGGGAGGAGGTAGGAAAAGCAAGAGGATGGACAATCGTTTACGGTAAAGAACTACCGGCCTTTACCGTGGCCTTTATCATCGCCTTGACCGTGACCATGGCCTTTATTATGGACTTTACTATGATGCTGCCCCTGGTTACCACGGTCGTCATCACGGTCATATCTTCGTCCATTTCCATTCCCACGATTTCCGGGATGGTCACGGCGATATTGGGGCGCAAAATCGTTTTGATACCAAACATCATCGACGAAATACACTGAGCGATCGCAGGCATTATATTTACCACAATGACGGCTCCAATTTTTATAGTGCCCCGGTGGTACACGTAAATATAGCGGCGGATTTTGCATGCGCCCTCGTTGAATAATAATAGGCTCTTCGTACAATACTCGAGGTTGCATATTCCCCAGTTGAATCTGTCCATAATAGTTGGGCTCGCCGATATTTATAGAAATACCGACATTAGTAGCCGCCGGAGCCAATAGTGGAGAAACCAACAGGGCTATTGAGATTATAATTTTATTCATGTTTGACTCGCTGGGTTATAAAGCACTAATTAAACGTTAGATCGATAGAACGGTTGACCTAACACCAAACCTATTTTCGATGTCTTTTTGCATTGGCCGCAATACGCATCCGTAATGCATTTAACTTAATAAACCCGCCGGCGTCCGCTTGATCATATGCACCGCCGTCTTCATCAAAGGTTGCAATATTCATGTCAAATAAAGAATCTGTTTTGGAGTCGCGTGACATAGTGGTAACGTTACCCTTATACAGTTTTAACCGCACCCAACCGTTGACGTGTAGTTGTGTGTGATCAATTAAAGTTTGCAGTGCGATACGTTCCGGCGCCCACCAATATCCGTTGTAAATCATACTGGCATAACGCGGCATTAAGTCGTCTTTAAGATGTGCAACTTCGCGGTCCAATGTAATTGATTCGATGGCGCGATGTGCCCGTAGCATAATGGTGCCACCGGGTGTCTCATAACAGCCACGGGACTTCATACCAACATAACGATTTTCGACTAAATCTAAACGACCGATGCCGTGTTTTCCCCCTAAACGGTTCAATTCTGTTAAGACGGTTGCCGGAGACATGCGTACGCCGTTTAATGCAATGATATCGCCGCGTTCAAATTCAACATCCAGAAATTCTGCTTCATTGGGAGCGGATTCAGGACTGACTGTCCAGCGCCACATGGACTCTTCTGCTTCCGCACTTGGATTTTCCAAGTGACGCCCTTCAAAACTGATGTGTAACAGGTTAGCATCCATGGAATACGGGGCGCCGCCATTTTTGTGTTTCATATCGATTTCGATGCCCGCATCGTGTGCATACTGGAGCAATTTTTCACGAGACAATAGATCCCATTCGCGCCAAGGTGCAATTATTTTGACGTTGGGCATTAACGCATACGCGCCTAATTCAAAACGGACCTGATCATTGCCTTTCCCGGTTGCACCGTGCGAGATGGTATCGGCGCCGGTGGTTCTAGCGATATCAATTAAACGTTTAGCAATGAGCGGACGCGCAATTGACGTGCCAAGTAAGTATTCGCCTTCATACACAGTATTAGCACGAAACATGGGAAAAACGAAGTCACGGACAAACTCTTCGCGCAAATCATCGATAAAAATATTTTCCGGTTTGATACCAAATTTTAAGGCCTTTTGTCGCGCTGGTTCCAGCTCTTCACCTTGACCTAAATCAGCAGTAAAAGTCACAATTTCGCATTGATAGTTATCTTGTAGCCATTTTAGAATGACAGAAGTATCAAGGCCTCCTGAATAGGCTAAAACTACTTTTTTGGTATCATTACTCTTGTTATTCATATTTTCTCTTTTAGGAAGGAGTGTCGCAAAATTTTTTCCTCACCTCTCTTACCTCATGAGGCGTGTGCAAGGCAACGGCTCGTTTTCACTTGAGGATAATTACAGTATAAGTGGGAGAGGGCGTAAAACAAGGTTCTATTTCGTATCGGAAGTAACTCTTCCAATCACTAAATATTCCAGTAAAGCTTTTTGAACATGTAGACGATTTTCTGCCTCATCCCAAACCACCGACTGCGGGCCGTCGATGACTTCTGCAGTTACTTCCTCACCACGATGTGCCGGCAGACAATGCATAAATAAGGCGTCCGGTCTGGCTCGCGCCATTTTTTTTGCATCAACCATCCAGCCTTCAAAAGCGGCGAGACGTATCTGATTTTCGGCTTCATAACCCATGCTAGTCCATACGTCGGTAGTCACTAGGGAAGCACCTTCGCAAGCGTCTTCAGGATCTTCGAATAGTGTGCAATTGGTGGTTGATGGGGGAATGCGCGACAAATCAATTTCATAGCCTTTTGGCGAAGAAATATTCAAGTGAAATCCGAAAATTTGTGCTGCTTGCAACCAGGAATACAGCATATTATTGGCGTCTCCGATCCATGCGACGCTTTTCCCCGCGATGGAGCCGCGATGCTCGATGAAAGTAAAGATATCGGCAAGCACCTGGCATGGATGATGTTCGTTGGTCAGGCCATTGATCACTGGCACGCGTGAATGTGCGGCAAAGCGCTCGATAATTTCCTGACCAAATGTGCGGATCATAATGACGTCACACATGCGTGATATGACCTGACCTGCATCTTCAACGGGCTCGCCACGGCCGAGCTGACTATCGCGTGTATTCAAATAAATGGCCGCCCCACCCAACTGCTGCATCCCGGCTTCAAACGATAACCGGGTGCGCGTCGAATTTTTCTCAAACACCATTACCAGTGTGCGGTCTAATAAGGGATGATAGGTTTCGTACTCCTTGAATTTGCGCTTAATAATTCGCGCGCGTTCAAGACAATAATTAAATTCGTCCAACGTGAAGTCGGACATCTGTAAGAAATGTTTAATATTCATATCGAAAAAGGGCAAACGTGAGGCAGAAACTGCTTCCAATTGCAAACCTTATTGTTGTAAAAGCGGGCTTAATTATAGGGGATTATTGGAAAATAGGTAGCAGGTAAAAGAAGTTTAGTTAGCTATGAATAGCTAAAAACAGCTCTATGCAGTTTTAATGGGTAATATGATTCTCCCATGTTGCGGAAATGACCGAATCTATTTTCATGACAACCGTTGAGTGATATAAATTTGGTTATTTATACCCCAACGTTTGCGCCGACTCATGTACCAGTTGTTTGTACATGGTATGACGCATCGGACTGATTTCTTCAGCCTTAACGGCCGCTAAGATGGCACAGCCAGGCTCTGTATGGTGATGACAATTATAAAATTTACACTTTCCCAAATGCGGTCTGAATTCGATAAAAGCTCGCTCCAACATCCCTTCACTCAAATGATGTAAGCCGAATTCTTGAAAACCGGGCGAATCGATAATAGTGCTGTGGTCGTTTAAATGATACGAGCGTACAAAAGTCGTGGTGTGTTTGCCTGTGTCTAAAGCGGCAGAGATTTCACGAGTGGCCAGTTCCGCGTCGGGAATGAGCAAATTAATCAGAGAAGATTTTCCCATGCCAGATTGTCCAATCAAAATAGTCGCTTGATTTTCAAGCAGGGGTAAAAGCGTATCCAGTGTTTGGCGCGGATCACTTTTGGCTGAGACTAAATGTACGGGGTAACCTATTTTTTGATAAATTTTTAAACGCTGCTGCACCGGCGGTAACAGATCGATTACATCAATTTTATTAAGTATTAAATGCGCCCGAATGCCACCTGCTTCGGCAGCAATGAGCGCACGTGAGATTAGATCGTCGGCAAAGCCCGGTTCGGTGGCTACCACAATAAATAGTTGAGATAAATTAGCAGCAAGTAATTTTGAGCGATATTGATCCGATCGATAAAGCAGTGTTTTCCGTTCAGTAATGGCTTCAATTACCCCTTGGTTTTTAGAGGTGAGTTTATATTCAACTATATCGCCAACGGCGACATCACTCTTTTTTCCACGTGTGACACAATTTAAGACGATGTCTTGTGCTTCAACTAAATAATGACGGCCATGCGCGGCGATGACGGTGCCCAGTAATGGTGACATTAAGAGAATGACTGCTGATAGATTGCATCCACTTTAGCAGCACAGATGAAATCATTGAGGGATAATCCCCCTTTTCCCCCATTGACACTATGTGTATCAAACTTGATTATGCAATTTGAATAGGTCAGAGTAATTTCAGGATGGTGGTCTTCCGCATGAAACACATAGGTAATCGCATTAAAGAACGCCGTCGTTTCGTAATAATTTTTGAATTTAAAGTTTTTGACGATGTGGTTATCTATTTCACTCCATCCAGATAGTGCTGTTAGGTAATCGTTGATGTCACCATGTGTTAACGCCGTTTCCGTATGGGTACATTTGAGCGCTAATAATTCTTGTGTATTGGGCATAATATTCTTCCCTTAATTTGCGTTGAGTAAATGGTTAATACGGACTGAAGCCGGCGGATGGCTATCGTAAAAAGTGGAATAAAGGGGGTCAGGTGTTAAGGTAGAAGCATTATCGTCATACATCTTGACCAACGCCGAAACCAGATCATTGGCTTCGGTATGATGTGCGGCAAATTCATCCGCTTCGAACTCATGTTTGCGTGAAGTGAGTGCACTAATCGGAGAAAAGAAGAAAGTAAATAGTGGCAGGGTCAACATAAATAATAGCAAGGCCATTGCATCATTATTAATATTGCCATCGATAATAAGCGGTTCCACTCCCAATCCGGTGTAAAACCAAATTTGCTGTTTAAGAGTGCCCAGTAACGCTAAAAATCCTAAAGACAAGATAAAGATTAATGTGATGCGTTTTATAATATGTTTTTTCTTGAAGTGACCCAATTCGTGCGCCAGTACGGCTTCAATCTCTTGCGGAGCTAAACGTTCAATTAAGGTATCAAAAAACACAATGCGTTTTGATGCGCCAAATCCCGAAAAATAAGCATTGCCATGAGCACTGCGCTTTGATCCATCCATCACAAATAAGCCTTTAGAAGCAAAGCCGGTGCGTTGCATTAACCCTTCGATGCGCTCTTTTAAACTGATATCGTCGAGCGGCTTAAATTTGTTGAACAGAGGTGCAATAATCGTCGGGTAAAGCACCATCATTAACAATTGAAATCCGCTCCAGACCAGCCATGCATAAAGCCACCAGAAATCGCCTGCGTTGCTCATTAATTTTAATATCACCCAGCACAGAGGCAATCCGATTGCAGCACCAAGGAGGCTATTTTTTAACATGTCGGTAAAGAATAATCTCACAGTCATTTTATTAAAACCAAATTTCTCTTCCAACACAAATTGATGAACATACGCCATCGGCAAGCCAATTAATCCTGTAATGAAAGCAAAGCTAATTAATAAACTGAGCTGATAACTCATGCCGGTACCAAAAATAGGTATTAGTTGATTGGATAACCATTGCAAACCGCCAAAAAGGGTAAGGAGCAGGAGCATAACGGCGCCAATAATCAGATCAACTAACCCCAACTTGGTCTTAGCAACTGTGTAATCCGCCGCTTTTTGGTGAGATTCCAAAGTAATTTTATCCGAAAATTGTTTGGGAACTTCTATGCGATGTTGTTGTACAGAGCGAATCTGCCGTGAAGCCAGCCAAAAACGACAGCCTAAAGTCAAACATAATAAAACAACGAACAATAATGAAAATGAGAAAGAATTCATGGTGCTCCTGTGAGAAAATGGCGAACTGATTTTTGATGCAGAATTTGTAATGCTTAAAGGAAGGCATATGACGCAACCCCCCATTTTACCTGCAACTCCAACCACTAAACCGAATGAATTTAATTTGGTATGGATCGATATGGAGATGACCGGACTTGATCCCGAGAACGACCGCATTATTGAAGTTGCTGCGGTAGTCACGGACATGGAATTAAATATTCTGGCAGAAGGTCCTGTTTTTGCTATTCATCAGTCCGATGAAACGTTAGCGAAAATGGATAATTGGAATAAGAGTACCCATGGCCGGTCTGGCTTAATTGATCGAGTCAAAGCTACCAGTATTACGGAGTCCGAAGCTGAACAAGCGCTAGTTGCCTTTTTAAAGCGATATGTCCCTGCCGGCAAATCACCGATGTGTGGCAACTCAATTTGTCAGGACCGCCGTTTTATGGCGCGCGGCATGCCCAAACTGGAAGCCTTTTTTCATTACCGGAATTTAGACGTGTCAACGCTTAAGGAGTTATGCCGTCGATGGAAGCCGGATTTGGTTAAAGGTTTTAAAAAACATCAGAAGCATACTGCCTTGGCGGATATTATTGAGTCGGTGGAAGAGTTGCGTTATTACCGGGAGCATTTTATTGTGCGCTAAGAAAAAAAAGTAGACGCAAATAATTGTGCAGACACTTTCGGACTGTATTTCCACTGTTGAGGTATGCAGTTTTATATTGGCTTAAGGAACCGGGGAGATAGGATGGAGAAAAGGGTAAGCAAAGCGTTAAACGAAAACTCAACGGAACTTTCAGACAGCATTCCGAGCGCTTGGGCTGAAAAGCTAGAGTCCTTGCTTAAGCATATTGCACGATTTTTAAATAGCGGAGAGCGTTCTGGCTTAGCAAACGATATCTTGAGTTATGTATTGTATGGAAATCCTTCCTCGGTTTTGAAGGAGGCCGGTCAGCTGATAGGAGTGTCGAGGTGCTTGTATTCTCACAATTTAGGGGCTGGAAAACAGCCACAAGCAATGTATGATGGGTTTGATTCCGTTCCTCCTGCTGTAGCACTGCGTTGGGCGCGATTATTGGAGGCTTGCGTACCGGTTCACAATCGTCACTATAATTTGCGTTTTCCAGGCGGAGTTAATTGGCCAGAGGCGTTATTGATACATTGTAGTGGATCTAGTGTCAATGCAAGACGAGATCTGAGACCCATTGCTAAGAATATATCTATGGCGACGTTGGAGCACTTGCTAGTCGAGGCAGGTATGGATGCATCGGCATTAATCTCATCTGTATTTTTATCCTCAGAGTATGGGGGAGGAGGAGGAGGTCGACTGCTAATGGTTAGCGACCTGAACGGGTTCGCAGAGGCGCTGGATCGTCATGTGGAAGTGCTCCGTCCCTTGTTACAACCTTCATTGCTCCCCCATCGTTTGCATATAATTGGGATGCTTGAAAAAGCAGAACAGCCTACGCTCGACAAACTAGCGCCAGAATTATGCGCACTAGTAGTTGGCAGTAGTCCTTTGTCGCGGCCTGAATTTCTCCTAGATCGTCTGCGTATAATTGCCCTGCTAGAAAAAGCAGAACCGCACACGCTTGACAAGCAAGCGGCAGAACTATGTGAGCTATTGGTCAGCAGTAGCAAGCAAGTGCGCGCAGCGGCTGAGAAAGTGGTACGTCGCTGCGGTACCGCCACTGAGTTGCCCTTGCGTGACATCGCGCGCAACGGCAAACCAGATCAGCGGTTGCATGCGCTTAGATTACTTTATTCGTTGGCCCAGGTAACAAAGAATGCTGCCTTGCAGGTCTTTTGTCTCGAAACAGCTCTTGCCGACAGAGCCTCCTCCGTTAAAGCGTTAGCCGAAGAGTGGAACTCCCTGAACACGCCCACTGCAACAGAGCAGGATACGCTCAAGAGTGCAATGTCTGGTGAATATGTCGATCGCGCGGCATTGGCCGCCGAAGCCGTGAAGTCGTTAAGTAAAGGGGTATTGAAGAACTTGCAATGGTTTCCATGGAATGCTTTGCCAAAAGTGCGATGGGCGGACACTAAGGAATACGTTCCCGTCGAGATACTGCGTTGGATGATGGTGCAGGCGGTAAAGCTGAAGTCAGGTGAGCCTAATGCAGTCCTACGTAACTGTTGTGCACTATTTGAACCATCTGACCGCGAAGAGTTCGGGCAAATGATTTTCAATACATGGCTCAGTGAAGATACGCGTCGGATTGCTCCAGTGGAAGCGCTGGAAAAGGCTCGTGAAAAGGCTCAGAGTAGGCACAATTTCATGGGGCACAGTCCTCAGTATTTCCAAAACGATCCCAACTTTGGCCAATCCCTCGAGGAAATAACAGCCACCTATCTCCCCGAATTTTTGCGCCAACCAGCAGGTTCTGCGAGTGACAGCAGAGGCTTGTTGGCTGTGGTAGCCGCATGTGCTGGAGAGGGAGTAGTGGCCCCCACCGCGCGTTATTTGAAGGAATGGTACGGTGTGCGCGCTGTACAAGGTAAGGTGCTGATTGCTATGTTAGCGTGGATAGATCATCCGAGTGCTACGCAACTTATGTTGTCAATTGGCGATCGCTTCCGCACCAGAGGTTTTCAGGAGGAAGCGATCAGACAGGCTGAAGCACTGGCCGTACGCAAGGGTTGGACTTTAACAGAGCTTGCCGACCGTACTATTCCGTCAGCCGGCTTTAATGAAATGGGAATACTGGAATTGAACTATGGTTCCCGAAACTTTACTGCCCGTCTGCGGTCAGACCATAAAGTTGAGCTTTACACGGCAGAAGGGAAGAAAATCGCTTCCTTGCCAGAACCACGACAGGAGGATGATGCGGAACTAGCCAGAGAAGCCAAAAAAACGCTAAGTGCTGCAAAAAAAGAGATCAAAAATAGTGTGATTCTGCAAACTGATCGCTTGTATGAAGCGCTGTGTACCCAACGCGACTGGCCCTTTGCAGATTGGCAGCGTTATTTGAACCAGCACGTGCTGATGCGGCATCTTGTGCAGCGGCTTGTCTGGGCCCAGATCAATGACGGGAAAGTCGTAGCGACTTTCCGTCCTCTCGATGATGGTACCTTGACCGATTATGAGGACAATGAAGTACATTTGCGCGCGGGTGATCAGGTTCGTATCGCCCACGATGTTGTATTGACGACTGAACAAATTAGGGCATGGCAGCAGCATTTTGTTGACTATGAAATTGTTCCATTGTTCCAACAGATAGGAAAAGGTGTTTACACTTTGCCGCCCGAGAACGAAAATGCGACGAAAATTAATGACTTCGAAGGCCATGTAATGGAAGCCTTTGCCTTGCGGAGAAGGGCTCTCGAAATGGGTTATACGCGAGGAGGGGCCCAGGATGCGGGTTGGTTCTATAGTTACTACAAACTTTTTTCAACGCTGGGAATTCAAGTCGTAATCGAATTTACCGGCAACTCGCTCCCGGAAACCAACCGAACCATTGCCTTGCTTACTCTGGCATTTTCAAAAACGGCTGACACAGGATCCTATCAACGGAGTATCCTGCCTCTGTCGACGGTACCTCCTATATTGCTATCAGAATGCTACAACGACCTGCGTTTAATAGCGTCTGCAGGAAACGGGTTTGACGCTGACTGGCGAAAGAAAAGTGAATATTCAATTTAGGCTGAAATGAGCAACAGCAACCATGCCATTCTGCGGGCACCAGCAGAACAAGTATATGCAGACGAGCTAATTCGTCTTGCCGAAAAAGACAGGGGTCCTCGTCCTACGGGTTGGCATCTGTCGCCGCGCGCTGTGCGCAGTTTTATTCTGGGAGACGATAAACTCGGCATAAAGCGCAAATTTTATGGTGATGATGCATTAATCGACCGATGCATTGTTACCTTGATGAGTGACCGGGGGTTGCTACTCGTAGGCGAGCCCGGGACTGCTAAGTCGATGCTGTCTGAACTATTAGCAGCAGCGGTATCGGGTAAGTCAGTGTGCACGATTCAAGGTACGTCGGGGACTACGGAAGACCAGATCAAATACACATGGAATTACGCGTTGCTGTTGGCCGAAGGACCGTCGTCGCGTGCTTTAGTACGCGGTCCTATTTACGAATCCATGCAGCAGGGTTCCCTGTGCCGTTTTGAGGAAGTGACACGAGTGCAGCCGGAGATTCAAGACTGTCTAATTAGCTTGCTGTCAGATAAGGTGCTACACGTACCTGAACTTGATGGTGAGGCGGCGACGGTATTTGCTGCACATGGATTTAATGTACTTGCGACTGCTAATATTCGCGACCGTGGGGTGCATGAGATGTCAAGTGCACTGAAGCGCCGTTTTAATTTCGAAACCGTCAGACCTATTAATGACCGAAAATTAGAAATGCAATTGGTACGCGAGCAAACCACTGCATTGCTTAAGCGCTCCCAAATCGAGGTCGAGTTTGCGCATGATGTGGTGGATCTTTTGGTTACAGCCTTTCATGATTTACGTGCAGGCGTGACTATTGAAGGCACGATAGTTGAAAGGCCCACCGCTGTCATGTCATCGTCCGAAGCGGTGTCGGTCGGTTATGCGGCATGCCTGGATGCCCACTATTTCGGCGACGGTACAGTGTGTGGGGAACATATTGCACGGCAGTTGATAGGTACAGTCTTAAAAGATAACCCTGACGACGGTAAAAAACTACGTCATTACTTCGATGTCGTCGCCAAGCCACGTGCTCAAAGGCAAGCGCAATGGAAACGCTTACTCGATGCGCGCCGTGAACTAGATCGTTGAGGCGGTTTCGCAGATGATGGTTACTTCAGAAGTGGTACGTGCACTAGGTGCGCAGCTAATCACTGACGAGCTGATCGTTTTTCCTGTGCGTCACCATAGCCCTGCCTGCGCCTGGCAGTTGTTACGCTTATTTAGCGAGCGGAAGCCATCGGTAGTACTTCTGGAAGGCCCGCGTAACTTTACGTCTTTAATACCCCTGTTGGTGCATCCTGAAGCGCAAATGCCACTGGCAGTTTATACCTATACTGTGCAAAACGCCGAGGAGGATGATAAGCCGTTGCGTCGCGCAGCCTATTATCCCTTCTGTAATCACTCGCCCGAGCTAGTTGCGTTGCATGCGGCGAACGAACGAGGTATTCCGGCACGCTTCATCGATTTGGACTTTGCTGAACAATGCCTGCTCGAGCCTGACTACAGTGAAGGTGAAGCAAACTCACTGCTTAGTGAGCCTTATTATCAAAATAGCGGCTATCTAAGTGCGCTGGCAAAGGAGCTGGGGTGCAGAAACCATGAGGAATTGTGGGAACACTTATTTGAAGTTTCGGTGACTACCCGCAGTTTGCAAGAGTATGTAGGCGACATGGTTGCTTATTGTCATCTTGCCCGCATCGAATGTAGCGCTGAAGATCTGACGAAAAACGGCACATTGCACCGTGAAGCAGAAATGGCCTGGCATATTCGACAAGCGTTGAATGAACGAAAATCTGGGGACGGCCCCGTCCTTGCGGTAGTAGGAGGCTTCCATGCCGTAGTCATGCCGAGCATGCTGGAAAAAGAAGTGGCGCGGCCCCCTATTTCGCGTAGTGCTGTCTCAGATGAATCTTTCGCGCTGATTCGCTATAGTTACGACCAGCTCGATCGCTTAAATGGTTATTCAGCGGGCATGCCCTCTCCGGTTTGGCAACAGTTATTGTGGGAAAACTTACTTAAATACGACAAGGCCAGGTCGGAATCTGTTATCCGCGGACGTAACGAAGCCGCATTGACCATGTTAATTGACATCGCCGTTGAACTACGTAAGTGTCATAATGTGACTTTACCAATGCCCACTGTAGCCGCTGCGTTTGAGCATGCATTACAACTAGCTCTATTGCGACGTCGTTCTGCACCAGTACGTGAGGATGTTCTGGACGCCGTAATTAGTTGTTTCGTCAAGGGGGACGCGGATGCAGAGGGCGTATTGGTAAAAACTGTGGCTAGCCGCATCTTCAGCGGACAATTGATGGGAAAGGTACCTCCCGGTGCCGGAACACCCCCACTAGTTAAGGACTTCCATTATCGTGCACGCCGTCAACGACTTAAGATTGACGATTCACAACAGCACCACGCAGTACTTGATATTTACCGCCGTCCGAAACACCGGTTGACGAGTCGCTTACTACATGGTTTGAGTCTACTTGATGTACCGCTGGCGGTATGCGTAGCTGGCCCCGACTTTGTCAACAGGACCGGGTTGGACAGGTTACAGGAACAGTGGGAGTACGCGTATTCCGTAGCTACTGAATCGGCTCTTGTCGAAGCTTCTGTGTACGGAGTCACTGTGCCGTTGGCTGTTGCAAACCGTTTTAGGGCTCAACTCGATCAATTAGAGTCTAATGGTGACCGGTGCGACGCGCGTACTGCCGTCACTTTTTTGGTGCGTGCATGCGTGCTCGGATTGCACGATTTCCTTCCACGAATTAACGCCCTGTTACTTTTGGCGATTAGCGAGGATGCAATCTTCGAATCCGTAGTCGCGGCGGCAAGTAACCTTGGGCTTTTGTGGGAATCACGGGAACCCCTTGAGGCGCGAAATGTTACCGAAGTCCTCCTATTGTTAGGAGCGTGCTACGAACGCGCTATTTATTTGGGTCATATCCTGCATAGTGTGTCTGAAGATAATCAGGGACTATCTGATGAATTGTTGGAGGCATTATCGCGTTTGCGTGAGCTTTTGGTGAGTGGTGCCGGACATACTTTGGATGCGAGCCTTTACTGGAACCTTATCGTCAGCCTGAGTACAGAACACCCAGCGGCGTTGATTCGTGGTGCTGCAACGGGATTATTGTATTGCGCAGGCCAAATGTCGGAGGCTCAGGTCGGCATAGCGCTAGACGGTCATCTGAATGGATTGATAACTGCGCATGAGGCAATAAGTTTCTTACGTGGGTTGTTATACCTGGCGCGTGAAGTAGCTTGGCAACAACCGGCGCTGTTAGATGGTCTCGATAAACTGTTGAAGCGATGGGATGACGAAGCTTTTCTCACCCTATTGCCAGAGCTCCGTCTCGTATTTGCCGGGATGACGCCGAAAGAAACTGATCGGATTGCACAAGCAGTTGCACAGTTATATGGTAAAAATGATCTGGGGTGCCTGATACACTACGACTTATCCGCCGCCGAAGTACAGAGTAATCTTGAGCTCTCCTGTATTTTGGTCAAACTGTTAATAGCTGACGGTCTGCATGATTGGTGTCTCAAACATGAGTAACCTCGACCGCTGGCGCCTAATACTGGGCAAATACTCCGATGAACGCCTACGTGAAGCAGGTGGCGGCCTGTCCGATGGCTCGCGTCGTTTGGACGAAGCTCTTGAATTTCTTTATGGTCGCGAATACCAGGGGCGCGGCCTGCGTGGCGCGCTTGGGTCTGGTTCACTGGCCCCATCTCAGCTCACCTTGGTGACATGGCTGAGCGAAGTGCGCGAGCTGTTTCCGAAAGAGACGGTCGAGGTGATCGAAAAGCATGCACTTGTCCGGTATGAACTTACTGAACTTGTGACGGATCCAAAAACATTAGAAGGTCTGGAGCCGAACCAACAATTGTTGCGTACACTGCTTGCATTACGTGGTCACCTCAAGGGCGAGGTATTGGATTTGGCGCGCCGCATCATTAAAAAAGTCGTTGATGAAATCCGTCGCAAGCTTGAATTGGAAGTACGGCCCTCGCTGGTCGGTCAGCGAAATCGTTTCCGACGTTCATCGATAGCCATCGCGAAAAATTTTGATGCCCTTGGCACCGTACGACAAAATCTAAAACATTATGATCAGGAGCATCAGAAATTAGTAATCGAACAACTACGTTTTTTTGAGCGCAATAGCCGGCGGCTGCCGTGGGACATTATCCTGTGCGTGGATCAGAGTGGAAGCATGCTCGACTCAGTAATTCATAGTGCTGTTATGGCAGGTATCCTGGCAAAACTGCCTGCATTTCGTGTCAAGTTGGTGATATTCGACACGAATGTAATTGATCTTTCTGGGCATGTCGAGGATCCGGTCGAAATACTGATGCGTGTGCAGCTCGGTGGCGGTACGGATATCGGCCAAGCCATTCGCTACTGCACGCAACTGATCGAAAATCCGCACCGCACTGTACTGGTTCTGATCACCGATTTCTGCGAGGGTGCACAGCCCGACGAACTCGTGCGTGCCGTCAAGAAATTGTCGGAAACTCGAGTTAAGATGTTGGGACTGGCTGCGCTCGATGGTCAGACGCAACCGGTTTATGACCGCCAGATGGCCATGCGTCTGGCTGAGTGCGGCATGGAAATTGCGGCTCTGACACCGCAACGGTTGTCCCATTGGCTAGTAAAGGTGATTTCGTGAGTAATCAGCACAATTTTCGTAGAGAATTGAGCGCGCAGCTTGCACTTTTCGACGATGACGCGTTCGCAGCTCTGGCCAACCGTGGATTGCTCCGTCGTGCGAAAAAGGATTTGGAACAGCAAGCTGTTACAACCGTTGAGGAATCGTCAACTACTTTGACGCTGGCATTAGGGCAACACCGCATCCGCTTCGATAAACGTGGTCCTGCCGGGGCACAGTGCAGTTGTGCGGCGGTTGGGATGTGCCAACACATCCTTGCTGTTGCGATCAGTCTGCAGCGCCTTTCGCAAGAAGACGAGCAGTTGGGAGTAGGTAATACGACAAAAGATGATTCCCTTGCACTCTTACATAGCGAGCTCTTGGCATTTAACGGTAGTTCGCTGATGCAATATGCGGGTAAGGCTGGCTATCGCTGGGCCTTCCAATTCGTGCTTGACCTTAATATGGAAGAGGAGGTGCAGATAGGTGGTGATCGTCACATCGTGATTCAATTTTTGCATCCGGGTATAAGTTTTCGTTATATGGGAGGAAGTCTGGATAATTTGATTAGCGATACGACCATCAAGCAGATCGAAAAATATAAAGTGGTTGCTGTGCTGACATACCAGCGTGCACACGGCATCGAACTGATAGAGCCTGATACACTCTCCAAAGAACGCACGGCTTCGCTTGACTCAGGCAGGGACTACGTGTCAGCAGAATCTGAGATGCGTGGGCAGCAAGATTCCCGGATGCGTTTGCGCAATAGTGTTAAACAATTGCTAGAAGAAAGCATTACACTCGGATTATCGCATCTGTCAGCGGGTATTCACGAGCGGTACGTGACGCTTGAGGTATGGGCCCGGGCTGTCAAATATCATCGGCTGGCGCTCTTGCTCCGTCGACTTGCGGATTACGTCGATCTGTTGCTTGAACGTGCTGGCAGCGCAGACGAGCACCGCTTGCTCGATGAACTGACTCTAGCTTACGGTTTGGTAAGTGCTCTCGATGACGCGGCCGCGCGTAAGCTTGAACCGGCCCATTTAGTTGGCACGCCCCGTACTCAATATAAAGAAGTCGGCACTCTCGAATTGTTCGGGTTGGGCGCTTTTGCCTGGCGATCCGCCTCAGGCTATCAAGGATTGACCATGGTGTTCTGGTCTCCGAAGGAACACATGTTTTTGTCCTGCACCGATGCCCGTCCGGAGAGTCAGCATGGTTTTAATCCTATCGCCCGATACACGTCAGCTTTTGTTTGGACGGGTATGGGCCCTCCCGCCCAAGCGACGGGTAGTCGAATACTGCTAAGCGGTGCACAACTTAGTTCAGCTGGCCGCCTCTCTGTAGCCAAAAGCACTAGGGCGACTATGCAACCGGTCGAATCCGGCGCTACATTTGCGCCGCAACTTAAACCGTGCAAGAGATGGTCAGAACTTTCACGGCCACGCCATCTTTCGCATTGCAGCCTATTGACTGAGCCAAAACCGATGCAAGATTGGATAGTTCTATCACCAGCGCGTTATGGTGTAGCCAAATTCGACGCATCTCGCCAGACGCTTGTATGGTCGCTGTTCGATGAAGAGGATCAAAAATTAGACGTGGAGCTGTTATTTAGCGAGCTGACAGCGCATGCAATTACACGCATTGAGCAATTTCGGCCAGAGCAGTTCTCAACCGGCACGATGCTGGTTGCCTGCGTCCGTAACGGGCCATCGGGATTAGTAGCGGAACCTTTGAGTTTGATATATCCGCATACAATGCCTCACACAGCGGCCGATACAATGGCTCGAACAGCACCCAATAAAAATCCAGTCGACGCGCTGTTTTTTGACAGTGTCTCGGAACACGATTTTGCGTCGACATTGCCGAATCGACCTAATCGGAATCGGGTCGACCCTACGGAGACTCCTGTAACGCGATCCTTGACACAACCACTTATATTGCCGCAAGTGCTACGTGAACTCCGGCACTATCTGCAGAGGCAAGCCGAACGCGGCATGATAGCGGACTCTAGTGAGCAAACTGTAACCCAAATCTTGACGCTCGTCGAAAAAGCCAAATTATCAGGTCTGACCGCCTTTAGTCATCTATCCTGTTACGGCCAAAGTGCTGCTCTACAATCGTTAAAAGTGAACTATTTGTGCTTACAGTACGAGCGACTACTGATTACATCAAATGACTGCGCCAATACTCCAGATTCCCAATAAGCTTCTCTAATGCATCATCCGCTGTTTTTAACTCAAGCGGAGTAAGCCTAAAGTGAACCTCAACGGTATCCAGATTTTCTGATAGCGACAGTATCGGAGTCGGATGAGGGTCATAGCTACGGTTTTCGACTAACATTTTTTGCATCAGTGCCGTTGATAAATTGCTGACCGGCAACTGACCAAGCAATACCAGACTTTCTTCCTCCGGGGGCTTGTGAATCGTAACGGTCATCCCTGGATCAATATTCATCTGGCATATTCCAGCGTGGTCAAATACCAACTCCGGGATACCCAGTTTTGTTCCGAGTTGGGATAACCATTCATTACGAAAATCTATCGACATGACGTTTTAATCCCGATTAAAAGTCGCCAGTGACTTCTTGAGTTTATTTGCTGATTCTTTAAATTGCTCCGATTGAGCAACTAAATTGACAGCCTTCGACTTAAGTTTAGTTAGCAACTCTTTTTTTTCTTGAAGTTGCAAAAGATTTTCCTGATTCACTAACAGTACCCCACCCATTTCCTTATTCAATGCTTCTTTTTTTCTAATAAAGAGGGCATTTTTCTGATCGAATTTTAACTTTTGATAGGTGTAACCGTTCGATATACAATCAAATTTGGCTATAAGTTTATCGGTGTAACGAACACGGTCAGTGGACCATTTAGTAATGGCATTAATATGCTCATTTGCCTCTTTATTTATGTCATCCCGATCGAATCCATTAAGCTCGTCACTTTGCTTAATACATCTGTCTTCAAGTGCAATAAGCGAATTGATTCTTGCCTGCGTTTGCTGATCGTAAAAATGGTTATTAAATACGCTGACACCTCGCTTTCCGCTAAGGTTTTTATTCAAAAAATGCGAAATTATTGCTCCTAACTGTAGGGCTTTCATATGATTGATAGCCGTTCTACACATCGAAATGCTGGCTATATCGACACCTGGTTTATCACATCTGGTTTGTAAAAGGATAAGCTCGTCACGGCGATGGTTTTGTTTATTATTGCTATCGCTTAACTGGCTTTTATCTTGGAGAAATATAGCAATTTCATTTCGTGTTGTTATTTGATTTTCTAAGGCTGTTTTATATATGGAAAGATTAGACATTTCGGTATCGATTTGCTCCCAGGTGGCCTCATGATTAATAAGAAAATTAGCCAGTGCTGACGATTGATTTTGATACATATCTTTCATTTGCGCGTTTATTTTTTTATCTGGGTGGTTAGGAGGAGTGAAAAGTTCACCACATTCCTCGAGTACGGATTTAATTTCTTGCGTAGTATTTGTTTCTTCTTCAAAGCCCCTGCATAACATAAATTGCCTTGCTACCCGATGTTGGTCTGTTAAGAAGGAAGCACGTTTTTGTTGTTCTTCTTCTGTTTTTTGATAGGTAGTTAAGGTTTCACTTAGCATTGTCGTTCTGGCCAACAAATATTGGCTAACTAATGTACTATCCGACAAGTTAATGCCGGTAACAAATAATTTGAGTATCGTCTTATCTTCTTTATTAATTTGTTCCAGTTTAGCTATATCGTTGATCACTCGATTTGTCTCAATATGAATTTCTTCCATAAGAATTTTGAAATTGGTGGGAAGTTCCACACCATTTTTTATCGTTTCTAACCTTTTGATTAGCGTATCAAGTTGTTTGGATAGAATTTCCTTTTCTTTAGACCTTACTGTCTCGTACTGGGTTGAAATATCTTGGCAATGCTGAATACATTGTTTCTTTACTCGTTGATGCTGACTTGTAGTAGAAAAATGGGGATAATAATCAAAGAACTTTAGGGTGCTATCAATGCGATTTGCCGTTATTTGCAATTCGTTAATAACTTGAATGTTTTCGTCGATTTCTTTTCTTAGCGAGTTTTCCAGTTCTGTCTGTGCTGAGAGCGTACTCAAGCGTTTTTCTAGCTGACTTGCAAAAGTAGCGGTAAATAGGCCACGTTCAATTATTTCTCTGACTACGACAAAAAAATGTTCCCGGCTAAGGTCTCTTTTTACTTTGAGAGAGCCGGACGGGTTCCACTTCACGTGATATCGGCGCCCATTCTCTGAGGTGACGATGGTTCCGCACCTGTTTTCATTCAGAGCATTCCAGTCTTGAATACCGAAATGTTTGGTTGACTGGACGGTAAGAGATTTAGTTGGGAGAAGCATACTGTTTTTCCTTAATATGATTTGAAATGATTTTTTAATAATATTATTAGTTTTACATGTCAAAATTATATTACATAAATGAGCTGCATTAAAGCTATGATGGCATTTAAATTATCATTAAAACAACAATTCGAATTTTTTAGGGTTTAGTTGACTTTCTAATTCAATATTACGATGTGCAGTGTTTGTTGATCCCGGATTTTCTGTTAAGGCTCATCAGCTTTATCTGAAAGTTGCAGCGGCCTAACGGGAGTTTGACTTGATTGCAACTACCCTACCAAAGCTTTTGGTACAAGCTACTTATGAGTAAAGAGAAGGTTAATAATTCAACCCGGTTATAAAAAACCGATTGAGCGAGATTAATTTGATAACAGGTACCAGAAGACAGTAGATCTCTTCTGTAAAGAAACGACTCTTTGGGATGTATATTGATGGAAGCAGTTTATGCAAAAAATATAGGGGATCAATAAACAATACTTGATTTGATCATTGGATTGCCATATTGTGCAATGCACTAGTTACTTTAAGGCATTCAATTGACCACGAAATTTTACTCAATGAAAAGCAGTACGTCTGCTCTGACTATCTCCGCAGTTGGTATTGTTTATGGTGATATTGGTACCAGTCCGCTTTACACCATGCAGACGATTTTTTCGAATGAATATGGTCTAGATTTAACGCATGCCAATATTCTTGGGGTCGTTTCGTTAATTCTCTGGGGTCTGATCATTATTGTGGCGTTGAAATATGTCACGCTCATCTTGCGGGCCGATAACCGCGGCGAGGGCGGAATTATGGCATTGATGGCGCTGGCATTAGAGTCGACCGGGAAAAAGTCGCGCTGGGGCACTAGTTTATTGTTGTTAGGTTTATTTGGCGCAGCGCTGTTTTATGGTGATGGGGTAATCACGCCAGCCATGTCAGTAATTTCAGCCATTGAAGGACTAAATGTCGCTACCCCGAATTTTTCATCTTATGTCGTTCCAATCACCGTGGTGGTACTCATAGCTCTATATTCATTTCAGCACCGGGGAACAGCCGGTATTGGTAAATGGTTTGGACCCATCATGGTGATCTGGTTTCTCGCTTTAGCGACGATGGGCGTGATAAATATTGTCAAAGCACCAGGTATTTTAGCCGCATTAAGTCCTTTTTATGCCCTGACTTTTTTGATTGACCGAGGTTGGCTGGCATTTGTTGCATTAGGTGCTGTCGTTTTGGCATTCACTGGTGCTGAAGCGCTTTATGCAGATATGGGGCATTTTGGCCGCAAGCCAATTCGTTACGCCTGGTTTGGCATTGTACTGCCCGCATTAATGCTTAATTACTTAGGGCAGGGTGGTTTACTGTTGACCGACCCAGTAGCAGCTGAAAATCCGTTTTACCATCAATTAGGTTCCTGGAGTATTTATCCGTTAGTGATATTGGCAACGGTCGCAGCAGTAATCGCTTCACAGGCCACAATTTCGGGCACCTTTTCGATGACAAAAGAGGCAATTTCACTTGGATTATTACCACGGCTGGCAATCGTGCATACATCAGTCAAGGAATTTGGACAAATTTATATGCCGTTAGTCAATTGGGCGCAATTAGTTGTCGTTTTGGCGGCTGTAATTGGCTTTGGATCCTCTGCACATTTAGCGGGTGCGTATGGGATAGCCGTGACCGCTACTATGTTGATCACGACTATGCTGACTTTTTTCGTAATTCGCTTTTCGTGGAAATATAATTTGTTTCTTTGTATTTTTTCAACCGTTTTCTTTTTCATTATCGATATTACTTTTTTCTCTGCAAATATCTTAAAAATAATGCATGGCGGGTGGTTCCCAATAGCGTTAGGGTTATTTATGTTCACGGTCATGCTAACCTGGCATCAAGGACGGCAATTAGTATTTCAAAATTTGCTTACTCATGCGATTCCCCTCAATGATTTTTTAACTTCGCTGTTTATTTCGCCCCCACCCCGTGTAGCTGGTACTGCCATCTTCTTACGAGCTGCTTCCGAAGGGGTTCCGCATGCACTATTGCATAACTTATCCCATAACAAAATATTGCACGAACGGGTAATTTTCTTAACGGTTCATAATCGGGAAATTCCGTGGGTTCCTTTTAATGAAAGGGTCCGATTAACTGGACTCGGCAACGAATGTTTTCAACTAGATGTATTTTACGGATTTAAAAACGAGCCGGATATTCCCCAGGCGTTGGAGTTGGCCGCAAATACAGGCCTTAATTTCGACATCATGGAAACTTCTTTTTTTGTTACCAGACAGACCATTGTTTCACGTTCAGATCATCAGATGTCGATATGGCGTGAATGGTTATTTGTTCTAATGTCCCGAGCTGCAAGAGATGCTGCCGATTACTACCGCATTCCAAGCAATCGCGTGATTGAAGTGGGTTCACAGGTTGAGCTTTAACGGGAATAGCTGATGCCGAAAATTGCATTAATGCGATCAATCTTTTATAATTGCGCCCTTCCTTTCCTGTGTAAGCGGCATTAACTACTGACCACGGGACGGTTAAAAAAAACTGGAAGGGTGGCAGAGCGGCCGAATGCACCAGACTCGAAATCTGGCGTACGTGAATAACGTACCGTGGGTTCAAATCCCACCCCTTCCGCCAAAAACAGAAAATTTTTTAATCAAATTCAATAAAAAATAATTAATCAGGCGGAGCAATAGTTGCGACTTAGAGAGACCTCTGCACACAACCGTAGCGAGCGAGCCAAAGACAAGGCGTACGGAGCGCAGCAACCGGAATGTACCTAAGTACATGAGGATTGCGAGCACCAGTGTGTAACCCCGAACGCCGTATTTGGCTCGCGTAGCAGGTTGTGCAGAGGTCTCTCTAAGTCGCAACTATTGCTCCGCCTGATTAATTATTTTTTATTG
>JAJNBE010000029.1 GCA_021155915.1 Solimicrobium sp.
AGAGACTTACACCTGAGGTTATTCAACGTGGTTAACTAATACTGAGCCTGCCTTAAATGATCCTCACTTTCGAAAAAATGGAGGTTAATTGCCTACAGTAGGTTCACATAGAACAGTTTATTCAACAGTTATGGAAATAACGTTGTACTAGTGCAGTACATTGAAAATTTTGTATGGCAATCGGTTAATAAATACACAATTTTAGTTTCTAATTGGAATTATGGTGAACCGGTCGAAATCCATCCTTAAATCAGATCACAAGCAATTTTATTGATCAAATCTTTAGGAAATTGAGTTCCTTGAAAGGTACATTTCATGACGATTTCGGATAATAACTGAGTTTTTTTTGATGCTTCTTCTATTTCTTCTTGCTTCTTTATCATAGCCGAAATGTTCTTATCGTCGGACAATGCTCCAGTCAATTTGACATTCTGCAATTGGGATATCGTTATAAATATAGTGCGCAGGTCTGCGCCAGACAAGTTAGCACCGGAGAAGTCAGTTTTATACAATTTAGCCCCCGTCAAGTTTGCACCCGATAAGTTCGCGTCAGACAAGTTACTCAAATTCAGGTTAGCTCGGGATAAGTCAGCCTTAGACAAGTTAGCCTTAGAGAAGTTAATATGAGATAAGTGGGCCCCTTTCAAGTCAGCCCCAGACAAGTTAGTCCCAGACAAGTTTGCTCTAGATAAGTCAGCTCCCACCAAGGAAACATCTGCAAGATCAGCGTTTGCAAAATCTAGTGTTTCTGAGTCGTTTTCTTTTTTTAGTGATCCCATCAAAACGCACATCTTTGAGTGAGATTTCTCAGTCGTTTCGAAACAGCCGGGCTTAAAAATCATAGATAACGGGAAGGTTATACAATGTGGCAAAAATGTGCCGTACCAGCGAATTTCAAGATCATACGTCTTTATTATTAAATTTTCCATCCAAACTCTTTTACTCCTGCACCATTCTAAGCTGGATACTCCCATAAGAAAATCGAGCAAACGTTCATCACATACATCTCCTTTACGCATGAGGACTAACAGATTTTGAAATGGCCTGTCTGCCTTCAAAGCTTCAAGAAAGGCGCGATTTTTATTTATTCGGTTGTTTAAATTGGCCACGTCTGTCTGGTCAGAAATGATAGGAAAATTCGTGGTTACTGATCGGCTGATAGGTTGCATAATTTGCTTTCTCGAGTTAGCGTGAGGTACAGTTCAGCTTGCCGAGCGCTTCGGGCGACGTCGCCTTATTGGTAATTCACTCGGTCAAGTGAGAGGCTGCCCGGTTATGCCATTATCGGTCGCAACGCGGTTACTGACTATTGTGGATATCCTCTAAGTGATAACCACATTTTAAGAACTGTATTTTTCAGATCCAGGACAAGGCAGCGTTGAAAAGGTCAGGAACCGCCTGATCTAAAGTTTCTAAGCTATCGTCGTTTTTGATGGAACCCATCAGAATACACATTTTTAAGTGCGATTTCTCAACAGATTCGAAATATCCCTGTTTAAAAATAGCGGATAATGTAGGAGCTAATGACTTCGATAAAGAATGTGAGTCATATCTGCCTGTGTCTAGCTAACCATAAGTCTTAACCAATAACGCTGTCCTCCATTTTTTTCACCCAAACATTCTTCAAGGCTCGATCTTCCAATAAGAAAACCCAGCAAACGCACTTCTGAAACAGCCGCTTGACGCATAAGAATCAACAGATTTTGAAATGGTTTGCTACCTTTCAGATCATCAAGAAATGCACGGTTTCTATCTATTCGGCGGTTTAAATTGACTACGTCTGTCTGTTCTGAAGCGACATGAAGAGGAGTGCTTACTGATCGGTTGATAGGGTGCATAGTTCGCTCTCCTAAGTTAATGTCGGGTAAGATTTAACTAGTCGCTCGTCTTCTTCCGATGTAGCCGTCCCGTCGAAATTCAAACGTAAAATCCTCACTATTGTCATTCTCACTAAAAACATGTGGAATGAGGAAGATAAAATGAGCAGGGTGAGGCTGCTGCGCCCTAAACCGAAAAAGTAGCATGAGACTCAGGCTATGCTGATGGTCGTAACCGGATAAGCTAGGGCGATAGATATCGAGATTATCATAAAAAGCGTTCCGCCGGCAATGCTAATTCATCGGTTTAAATGTCCGAATTTTAAACTGCAAATTGCTGTGAACGGAGCATGTCCATAGTCAAATCAGATTAGGGCTAATTTTCTCGACCAGATCAATAGGGAAGTAACTTTCTCTAAAGGTAAGTTTCTTGACTATTTCCGATAACAACTGATATTTTTTTGATGCTTCTTCCATTTCTTGTTCTTTAATCATGGCCGACATTCCATCATTATCGGACTTGGCACCGGCCAATCTCGTGTTGAGCAATTGATTTTTTTTTACCGTTATTGATCGCAAGTTAGCTCCTGATAAGTTGGTCCCGGTTAAGTTAGCGCTAACTAAGTCCGCCTTAGATAAGTTAGCCCTAGATAAGTTTGCACCAGATAAGTTAGCCAAAGTAAAATCAACCCCAATCAACATTGCACTGGAAAGGTCAGCTCCAGATAAGTTAGCCTTAGCCAACCAAGCGTAAAACAAGTTAGCGTTTGATAAATCAGCCAAAGACAAGTCAGCCTCTGGCAATTTAGCGTTAGATAATTCAGCTTGTACCAGGGTAGCTCCAGACAAGTTAGCCCCACGCAGGTCAGCGTTTTTTAATTTAGCTTCAGTTAGGTTAGCCCTGGATAAACAAGCCGTGGTTAAGTTAGCCGCGACCAAATTAGTCCCAGACAAATTAGCTCCTGAAAAATTAGCATTCCACAAATTTGTCTCGCATAAGTTAGCTTTAGACAATAAAGCACTCGTGAAGTTAGCATCAGACCCGCCGGAATTTTGTAGATTAGCCCTGGATAAATCAGCCCCGGATAAGTCAACGCCACGCAAGCTTGCTCCAGATAAGTTAGCTCCGGACAAGTTTGCCCCACGCAAGTTCGCTCCCCATAAGCAGACGTCGGAAAGATTGGCGCTCGCTAAATCTAACCTTTCTGAATTGCTGTCGCTTTTGAGCGTGTCCAGCAGAACACACATTTTAGAATGTGATTTCTCAGCGGGTTCAAAATAGCCCTGTCTGAAAATAGTAGATAATGAAGTGGTTATCTCCTCTGGCAAATAATGTGAGTTTTCCCCACGAACCTCAAGCCCTTCAAATGTGTGTACCAAAAGATCTGCGATCCAGCAATTATCATCTCCCGAACACTTTTCCAGACTGACTTTCCCGATAAGAGCCTCGAACAAACACTCCTGAGGGACCTTCGCATTACGCATAAGTATTAACAGATTTTGAAAGGATTTGTTGCTTTTCAGTTCATCAAAAAACAGACTATTTTCCTCTATTCGGCGTTGTAAATTTACGATATCTGCCCGGTTTGAAGCTAAATGCAAGTTAACATTTACCGTTCGGTTGAGTGGCAACATAGTTCGCTTTCTTCAGTTAACATAAGTGAGGTTTAATAAGTCAGGCGCCTTTTGCTATGTCGTCCTATTTAGAACGATTTTAGGCAAATAGAGGTTCTGCGTAATGATGCTATTATCGATCACCCGGCCTGTGGTAGATATTGTGGTTATCCCTAAGTAATAATCTCATTTTAAGAAAAGCTTTGTTCAGATTTTGCTAGTGACCTCAGTCGTAGTCCAAGCGAGTTGAGCATGTCGTGGTCGGACCGCAGACGTAGTAGGTAGGTAGATACATTCCGTGCTGACCGTCGCATTTGAATGGGTAGGGGCAACCGTGATTTTGTACATTAAAGGGTCGTTTCATGGCGTAATTCCAATTATTTAATTCTCATGTTAGCACTTTGAATGTTTCAGTCTCAAATTGAGAACTGCCGTAAATTAACCGGAGTCCACTGACGAATTTAATATTTCGTTTCCGAACAAAAAATTGGTGCAACATAGGCGTGACCACAGTTAGATCAGATCACAACCAATTTTGGTGATCAACTCTCTAGGAAACAGAGTTCCTTCAAAAGTAAATTCCTTGATCATTTGCGATAACAACTGATATTTTTTTGATGCCTCTTCCATTTCTTGTTTTTTTATCATGGCCGATATATCATCATTATCGGACCAGGCCCCGCTCAACCTGGTGTTATGCAATTGGCTTCTCTTTACCTGCATGGATAGCAGATTAGATCCGGACAAGTTTGCTCCCATTAAGTTGGCTTCAAAAAAAGGTGAAAGTGAGCGACGCGGCGCTAAATAAGGCCCAGATAAATTAGCATAAGATAAGTTTGCACCGGATAGGTTAGCCTTAGACAAGTCAGCCCCAGCTAAATTAGCATGAGACAAATTTGCCCTTGATAAGTTAGCCCCGGACAGGTCTGCTCCGAGCAAGCCCCGCTCATAAAAAGAAAAGTGAGAAAGATCAGCGCCTTCCAAATCTAAGGTCTCCACGCTGCCGTCTCTTTTGATTGAGCTTATCAAAATAAACATTTTTGAACGCGATTTTTCAGCAGATTCGAAATAGCTCGGTTTAAAAATAGCAGATAAAGTTCGGGTTAACCCCTCGGGTAAAAAATGTGATCCAGACCAGCGAGCCTCCAGTTCCCCATAAGTTTTTACCAGTAATTCTGTCATCCATGTTTTTTTACCCAAGCATTCTTCTAGGCTGATTTTCCCGGTAAGAAAACCGAGCAAACGCTCATTAGGCACAGCGTGTCTACGCATTAAAATTAATAGATTTTGAAATGGCTTACTCGCTTTCAAATCATCAAGAAATGCACGATCTTTATCAATACGGCTTTTTAAATTGACTATATCTTCCTCGTTAGGAGTAACGAAAAGAGAGGTAGTTACTGTTATGTTGACAGGCTGCATAGTTTGCTTTCGGAAGTTAGTGTCGGTTAGGGATTTTAGCTAACAGGTGCTGCTTGCGAAGTGGTAAGGTATGGGTAAGTTTGCGGTAAGGTAATAGGCTGCCTAATCATTCCATTATCGTTCGAACAGCCTGTAACGACTATTGTGGATATCCACTAAGTTAAAAGCGCATTTTTCGGGTTGGTGGCGATCTCCGGCGTTCGTTATACTACTGGTCGAATCAGTTGGGACTCGACCGACGAACTAGCATGCAGATACATTCGGTTTTGCAAGCGGAAACGGGACGAGTCAGGACAAAAGTTATTTTGCCCAAATGCGTTTTACATGGCCAAATTCCCGTTGCACTCCTTCTGATTTAATCCCTTGAGATGTTTCAGTACATAATTAAGATTGCTGCGCAATAACCGGAGTCCGCAGTTAAATTAGATCCCGACCAATTTGGTTGGTCAGCTCTACAGGAAAACCAGTTTTTTCAAAAGTGAATTCCCCGATGATTTGCGATAATAATTGGTATTTTTTGAATGCTTTTTCCTTTTCTTGTTCTTTTATCATTTCAGAGATGTCATCATTATTACATTTCGCCCCAATCAAGCTGGTGTTAAGCAATTGAGCTGTCTTTATCGTTTCGGGTAAGTAAGATTCGGACAAGTTAGCCCCGTCAAAATCGGCCCCCGATACGGACGCCTGGGACAGATTAACCCGACACAGGTTGGCCGAAGACAAGTTAGCTAAAACTAAGAGTGAATAAGACAAGTTGGCATTAGACAAATTAGCCTTCGATAAGTTAGCTCCAACTAAGCGTGAATAAGACAAGTCGGCATTAGATAAGTTAGCCTCCGATAAATTAGCCTTAAAAAAGGTAGCGTGACATAGTTCAGTTGCAGAAAAGTTCGCTTTAGTCAAGTTGCATCCTTCAAAATTAGCCTCAAATAACGTCGACTCAGACAAATTTGCACCAGACAGGTCAGCATCATACAAGCAGGCGCGCGACAAGTTAGCCCTGGACAAGTCAGCTCCAGACAAGTCAGCCTTTTGCAAAGAACAGCCAGAAAGGTCAGCGCCTGTCAAATTTAACGTTACCGCGCCGACATTTCTTTCAATTACACCCATCAGAATCCGCATTTTTGAGTGCGATTTCTCAGCAGATTCGAAGTAGCCCTGTTCAAAAATAGTAGATAACGTAGTGACTAACGATTTGGACAAGAAATGTGAGCTATACTCGTAATACTCTACCACCGTAGAAGTTTCTACCACAAATCTGGTCTGGTCATCCATGTGTTTTTACCCAGGCATTCTTCCAGGCTGACCTTCCCGATAAGAAAATTGAGCAGACGCTCCTCCGGGACCTCGGCTTTATGCATAAGGACTAAGAGATTTTGAAAGGAATTCCTGGCTTTCAGCTTCTCAAGAAAGGGTCGGTTTTTATCTATTCGGCTGTTTAAATTGACTACGTCTGTCTGATCGGGAGACACGTACAGATAATTATTTACTGATCGGTTGATGGGCTGCATAGTTCTCTTTCTTATTTTGTATTCAACTGGTCCGATACCTCTTGCAAGGTCGTCTCATGGCAGGTTACTTCCGATAAGCCAACATACTGCCTGCTTATGCCATTATCGGTGTCGCAGCGTGTAACCGCTATTGTGGATATCCTCTAAGCACTAACCACATTTCTCAGCAGGTAGACGCGGCTCTAGTTGCCGTTTGTCAAACCAGCCCCAGACATGTTCGCCTTAATCCATTTAGCGCCAGACAATCTAGCGCCCGATAGTTTCGTCTTAGGGAAGCACGTCTCCGACAAGTCAGCCTATAACAACCAGCCTCGTATAAATCTGCTTCCGAACAATTAGCCGAAGTTAAGTTAGCTCCAGTTAAATTAGTCCAAGATAAGTTAGCTTTTGATAAGTTAGCTCTAGATAAGGACGCCCCAAGTGAGCCCAGGTCAAGTTCGCCTCGAAAAAGTTTGAATTGGATAAATTAACCCCGGACAAGTCTGCCTCCGACAAATTAGCTCCACAAAAGGAAAAGTTAATAAGATCAGCGCCCGTTAATCTAGCTTCTTGATTTATCGTCTCTTTTGAGGGAACTCATCAGAATAAGCATTTTTGAATGCGATTTCTCAGCAGATTCGAAATAGCCCTGTTTAAATATAGCGGATAACGTAGTGGCTAACGTTTCGGACAAAAAATGCGACCCAAACCAGCGGACCTCCAGCTTGTCGTTAGTCTTTACCAGTAATGTTGTCATCCAGTTTTTTTCACCCAGACATTCTTCCAGGCTAATTTTCCCAGTAAGAAATTCAAGCAAACGCTGCTCGGGCACAGCCGCTTGACGCATAAGGACTAAGAGATCTTGAAATGGCTGGCTGGCTTTCAGGTCCTCAAGAAAGGGGCGGTTTTTATCTATTCGGCTGTTTAAGTTGACTACGTCCGTTTGGTCGGAAGTAACGTTATGATTAGTATTTGCTAACCGGTTGATGGGCTGCATAGTTCGCTTTCTCAAGTTAATGACGAGTAAGATTCAGCTATCCGGTGCCTCGTGCTAAATAGTCCCATTTCCAGCCAACTTTTTGTAACACGGTATACCGCTTGATCGTGCCATTATTGGTCGCGCAGACTTTTGGACAATTTTGTCGCCAAATTTCAGTTAAATTCTCCTGATTTAACTGCTTAAGATAGTTCAGTTCCAAACTGAAAATCGCTGCGAGACCTGCGGGTCCAGTTGTGGCGCGACCGAAAAACTAGCAGAGCCCTCCCTATTCCTACCCTCGACTGCGTAAGCCAAATACGCCGTTGCGCGGTTGCTTATGTGCTCGAGTACATAAGGATTGCTACAGTGCACCTTGTCTTTGGCTCGCTCGCTACCGTTACGCAGAGGTCTAGCATGCAGATACATGCGGTTTTACAAGGGGAAACGGGATGAGTAAGGACCACAGTTATCCTGCAAAAATGTGTTCCGTGGCCAAATTCAATTGAAGCCCTTCTGATTTAATCCCTTGAGATGTTTCAGTTCATAATTAAGATTG
Source organism: Solimicrobium sp. (assembly GCA_021155915.1). GTDB lineage: Bacteria > Pseudomonadota > Gammaproteobacteria > Burkholderiales > Burkholderiaceae_D > Solimicrobium. Next base: position 7,879 of record JAJNBE010000029.1, read on the forward strand.
CTGCGTAATAGCCGGAGTCCACAGTCAAATCAGATCACGACCAATTTGGTTGGTCAGCTCTACAGGAAATTCAGCTCCTTCAAAAGTAAATGCCCCGACAATTTGCGATAACAATTGATATTTTTTGGGTGCCTCTTCGATCTCTTGCTGTTTTTTTATCATAGCTGAAATATCATCGTTATCGGATTGGGTACCCACCAACTTAACGTCTTGCAATTGGTGTGTATATATCTTCAATGATGTCAAGTCAGCCCCGGATAAGTTGGCTCCAGTCAAGTTAGCCGTCCAAGCGTGTGTATTAGATAAGTTAGCCGCCGATAAGTTAGCCCCGGATAAGTCAGTGCCAGATAAATAAGCCATAGACAAGTCAGCCCCACTTAAGTTAATCCCAGTCAGTATCGCATCCTCTAAAAAAGCTCCTGACAAATTTGCTCCGGTTAAATTAGCTCCCAATAAGATCGCCTGTGAAAAGTTAGTGTAAGACATTTTAGCTCGAGTTAAGTTAGCGTCCGATAAATTGACCGCGTACATCCTAGTTTCAATCATGCGAGCCATTGACAAGTTGACTCCGGAAAAGTTTACTGCAGACATTCTAGTTCCAGACAAGTAAGCCTCAGACAAGTTAGCACCTGAGAAATTAGTTCCGTGCAACCCAGCATCGTACAGATTAACTTCTGTCAGATCAGCCGAAGAAAAGTTAGCGAGACTCAAATTAGCTCGAGACAAGCTGGCCTTCGACAAATTTGCCGAGGACAGATTAGCGCCACACAAGTTCGCGTCCAGCAACTTAGCCCCAGATATATCAGCCTCCGTCAAGTTAGCGTTAGTCAAGTTAGCTTCACAAAAATTAGCCCCACACAAGTTAGCCTTAGACAAATCAACACCAGTCAAGTTGACTCTATATAGGTTAATGTAAGACAAGTTGGCTGCAGACAGGTTAGCCCCGGATAAGTTAGCCTTAATCAGTTTAGCGCCGGACAATTTAGCACCCGATAATTTAGCCTTAGGAAAGAAGGCTTGGGACAAGTCAGCTCCAGGCAAAAAAGCTCCGAATAAATCCGCTCCCGATAAATTAGCCGCAGTTAAGTTAGCTTCAGTTAAATTAGTCCAAGCTAAGTTAGCTTCAGTTAAGTTAGCTCCATATAAGGAGGCCCAAGACAAGTTAGCCTCTGTTAAGTTAACTTCGGACAAGTAAGCCTTATGCAAGTGAGCCTTATGCAAATTAGCCCTAGACAAGTCAGCCCTGCATAAGTTAGCTCGAAAAAAACTGGACGCAGACAAGTTAGCTCCAGCCAAGTTTGCCCTGGATAAATTAGCACTGGACAAGTTTGCCCCGGACAAGTCTGCCCCCGACAAATCAGCTCCACAAAAGGAAAAGTTGGTAAGGTCAGCGCCCGCTAGATCTAGCTTTCCTGAGCAATCGTCTCTTTTGACGGAACTCAGCAAAATAAGCATTTTTGAATGCGATTTTTCAGCAGATTCGAAATAGCCCTGTTTAAAGATAGCGGATAACGTATTGGCTAACGAATCGGATAGAAAATGTGAGCCAAACCAGCGAGGCTCCAGCTTGTCGTTAGTCTTCAATAGCAATGCTGTCATCCAGTTTTTTTCACCCAGGCATTCCTCCAGGCTGGTTTTCCCCATAAGAAATTCCAGCAAGCGTTCCTCTGGGACCGCCGCTTGACGCATAAGGACTAAGAGATTTTGAAATGGCTGGCTGGCTTTCAGGTCCTCCAGAAACGGGCGATTTTTATCTATTCGGCTGTTTAAATTGAATACGTCTGCCGGGTCCGGAGACACGTTAAGATTATTATTTACTGATCGGTTGATGGGTTGCATAGTTTGCTTTGTTAAGTTAAATTCAACTGGTTCGATACCTCTTGCGTTGTTGTCTTATCCGGGTTCACTTACGGTAGGCCAACATGCTGCATGCCTATGCCATTATCGGTGTCAAAGCATATAACCGCTATTGTGGATATCCACAAAGTAAAAACCACATTTCTCAGATTGTGCACGTGCCTTTAGTGGTGTATGGTCCGAGAGGGGTGAGTCCTTATGAGAAACCCGTAGAATTGGAAGGCAAAAACAGGCTGCCTTGCCCGGGGAGCTAGATAAAACTAGAACACAGATTCATCCCTATTAAATTATCGTTTGGTCGTTTCATTCAGCGGAACCTTTTCTAATTTAACCGTTTTAGATAAATCAGCTCCAAACTGAAAATTAGTGCGAAAAAAGGCGTATCCCTAGTCAAAACAGATCACCACCAATCTTATTGATGAGCTCAGCAGGAAAAGGGCTTCCTTCAAAAGTGAATTCCCCGACGATTTGCGATAACAACTGATATTTTTTTGGTGCTTCTTCGATCTCTTTCTGTTTTTTTATCAGGGCCGAAATTTTATCGTCATCGGACCGGGCGCCAATCAATTTAGCGTTAAGCAACTGAGCTGTTTGTATCCACTTTGCTCGCAAGTCAGCCCCGGATAAGTCGGCTTCGGTCAAGTTAGCATGCCACAAGTCAGAACCTGATAAGTCAACCCCGGATAAGTTAGCTTTAGTTAAGTTAGCCTTAGTGAAATCGGTACCGGACAATTTAGCACGAGTTAGGATAACTCCCGACAGGTTCGCCCGACTTATTGACGCCCCCGACAAGTCTGCTCCGGTTAAGTCGACTTCCGACAAATTCGCCTGAGTTAATTTAGCCTTAGATAATTTAGCATCAGTTAAGTTAGCGCCGGATAAGTTTGCCATGAACATGTCAGTTTTGAATAAGCGAGCCAGAGACAGGTTGGCACCACATAAATCGGACTGAGATAAATCAGCCTCAGACAGGTCAGCCGCTGAGAAATTAGTCCCCCGTAAGTCAGCATTATTCAGCTCGGCTCCAGTCAGGTCAGCGGAAGAGAAATCAGTTAGAGCTAAACACGCTTGAATCAAGTTTGCCTTAGGCAAATTTGCTTTAGAGAAGTTCGCTTCCCTCAACTCAGCTCCAAAAAATTTGGCCCCCGACAAGTCTGCACCGGTTAAGTTAGCTTTAGCTAAGTTAGCTTTAGTGAAATTGGTGCCGGATAATTTAGCACGACTTAGGATAACTCCCGACAAGTTCGCCTGAAATAAATCAGCCTCAGACAGGTCAGCAGCTAAGAAATTAGTACCCTGTAAGTCAGCATAATGCAGCTTGACTCCAGTCAGGTTAGCCGAAGAGAAATTAGCTAGAGCTAAACACGCTCCATTCAAGAGGGCCTGAGACAAGTTAGCCAAGGACAGATTAGCATTAGACAAGTTTGCCTCTCCCAACTTAGCCTCAGATAAGTTAGCCTTAATCAAGTTAGCGTAAGCCAAGTTAGCATTACAAAAAATAGCCTTAGACAAATTCGCTTTAGACAAGTTAGCGTAATCCAAGCTGGCCTCACAAAAATTTGCCCAAGACAAATTCGCGTGAGACAAATCGACGCCCGTCAAGTTTAATCCGACGAAGTTCAAGTAAGACAAGTCAGTTTTAGACAGGTTAGCCCCAGACAAGTTAGTCCTAAACAGTTTAGCCCCGAACAATTTCGCGCCCGATAACCTAGCCTTAGTGAAGCAAGCTCCCGACAAGTCAGCTTCAAGCAAAAACGCCTCATACAAGTCAGCTCTCGAAAAATTAGCCCCGCGTAAGTTAGCTCCAGTTAAGTTAGCCCAAGATAAGCTTACCTCCGATAGGTTAGCTCCAGATAAGGAGGCCCCAGTCAAGTTAGCCTCCGTGAGTTTAGCCCCTGACAAGTCAGCCTTATGCAGGTTAGCCCTATACAAATTAGCCCCAGTCAAGTCAGCTGCACTCAAGTTAGCACTAAGTAATTTGGATGCGGAGAAGTTAGCTCCTGCCAAGTTGCAATCGGAAAAGTTTGCATTGCACAAGTCAGCCCCAGACAAGTCAGCCCTGGACAAATCCGCCCCAGACAAATCAGCAGCACACAAGGAAACACCAGAAAGGTCCGTGCCTGCAAGATCTAATGTTAGCGAGCTAGCATCTTTTTCAATACCGCTCCTCAGAACTACTAATTTCGCATGTGATTTCTCAGTAGATTCGAAATAGCCCTGTTTAAATATAGCAGAAAACCTAGCGGTTAAGGAGTTGGACAAAAAATGTAAATCCGACCCGCGAACCTCCAGCTCACCGCAAGTTGCTACCATTAAGTATGTCATCCATGATTTTTCACCCAGGCATTTTTCCAGACTGCCATTCCCGGTAAGAAAACCCAGCAAACATTCTTCTGAAACATCCGCTTTTCGCATAAGGGTTAACAGATTTTGAAATGGCTTGCTGTCTTTTAGGTCATCAAGAAATGCACGATTTTCTTCTATTCGGCCGATTATATTGACCACGTTTGTCTGGTCTGAAGTCAGATAATGATTAGTATTTACTGCGCGGTTGATAGTCTGCATAGTTCGCTTCTTAGGTTAAGCTCAACTGGTCTGAAATTTCTTGTGAGGTCGTCTCATGGCAGGTTACTTCCGGTAAGCCAACATTCTGCCTGCTTATGCCATTATCGGTGTCAAAGCATATAACCGCTATTGTGGATATCCTCTAAGTAAAAACCACATTTCTTGGCAGGTCCACGCAACCTTAGGGGCTCGTTATAAGACCGGTTGCGCGTATTGTGCGCCATCCGTAGAAGGTAAATCCAGGAATAGAGTGATGCAGATTAAGGTTGTAGGGCACGTTGTAATTGATGAGCCTAAACCACAGATGGGGTGCCGATTGTGCGGGTAAGAATATGGATTAAAATCGCAGAAGTAGCAGTTAGATAGCTGCGTTCTGCATGCTGTAGTGGGGTAAGCCAAGATAATAAATATCGTGGCAAATAATCTACCGTTCCGCCGCCCGACTCCGTGCTCCTTGACTTTGACTCGCTCGCTCCTGTTATGCAGAGGTCTCCTCTAGCAAAGTTCAGCGTCCATTTTTTCTTCCCAAACATTCTCTACACTTGCCTTTCGGGTAAGAAAATCCAGCCGACACTTCTCCGGTACTTGAGCTTTATGCATAGGAACTAATAGATTTTGAAATGGCTTGAGGATTTACAGGCCATTAATGACTGGGCAGTTTTCCTTTATTCGGCCGTTCAAACTAACTATCTCCGGCCGGTCTAAAATAAGATTAAACTTTGTAATTACTGACCGGTTGAGTGATTCCCTGACTTACTTGGCTAAATGAATGTCGAACAAAATTTAGTCGGTTATCCTCTTACGATTCCATCCCATTTCAGCGAATGTCGAAAAATAGGAGGCTGTCTTGTTATTACATTAGCGGTTTGCACGGCTTGGGACGGCTGTTGTGTGCTGGATTTCCCAGTCAAATTAGGTCACCGCCAATTTTATCGATCAGCTCTACAGGAAAGGGGGTTCCTTCAAAAGTATATGCCCTAACGATTTGCGATAACAATTGGTGTCTTTTAAAAGTTTCTTCCCTTTCTTGTTTTTTTATTATTGCTGAAATTTCATCATTATTGGACTCGGCCCCTATTAGTTTGACGCCGAGCAACTGAGACATTTCTACCTGCATTGATGTCAACATGGCTCCACTCAAGTTAGCTCCAGCCAAGTTAGCATTAGACAAATCCGCTCTAGATAAGTTAGTTTTGAATAAGTTAGCTCCCGACAAGTCCACACCCACCCACCTGACGTCTCTGGAGGAGCTAGCCTTAGATAAGTGAGTTTCAGAAGAGTTGTTCCAAAAAAAGCTGGGCCACGACAAGTCCGCACCGGACAAGTTGGCCTCAGACAAGTTGGCCCAAGACAGAAAAGACCACGACAAATTAGTTTCGGACAAGTCAGCTGAACATAAGTTAGCCGCAGACAAGTCAGTTCCACTCAACTTAGTGGCATAGAAGCTAGCTCCAGCCAAGTTAGTTCCATATAAGCAAGCCCCTGACAAGTTAGCACCTGTCAGGTTAGCCTTGGGTAAGGTAGCAAAAGACAAATCGGTCTTAGACAGGTTAGCCTTCGAAAAGTTCGCCCCAGATAAGTCAGCGCCAGATAAGTTGACTCCTGACAAGTCTGCTCCCACCAAATCTAATGTTTCTGAACTCTGGTCTCTTTTAAGTGAACCCATCAGAACGCCCATTTTTGCATGCGATTTCTCAGCAGACTCGAAATAGCCCGAGTTAAAAATAGCAGTTAACGTAGCGGCTAAAGACTCGGATAAAAAATGTGAGTTAGCCCAGCAAACTTTAAGCCCACCATACGTCTTAATGATCAAATTTGTCATCCATTTTTTTTCACCCCAACATTCTTCCAGGCTGGCCCTCCCGGTGAGGAATTTGAGCAATTGCTCCTTTGGGACAGCCGCTTGCTGCATAAGTATTAATAGATTTTGAAAGGAGGGATTGGCCTTCAAATCCTCAATGAACGTACGATTTTTACCAATTCGGCTGTTTAAATTGATCACGTCTGTCTGCTCTGAAACAATGGGATGTTTAGTACTTACTGATCTGTTTACGGATTGCATAGTTAGCTTTCTTAAATTGAAGTCGGGTAGGGTGGAATCGGTCAGCACTTCGCGTGATGTCGTCACATCGTGGCATCGATTCTCGGAAATCCGGACCATACCCGGGACGCCATTATCGCTGAACCAGCCCGTGACAACTATTGTGGATAACCACTAGCGCCTAATTCCATTAGGCCGGAGCCAGTGTGCTTTCTTTAAGGCGTTTGGCAAGAAGTAGAGGGGCAACATAGCGCGCTCTGGCAACGTCGAACGATGCAACCTAGGCGATTAAGGGAAAGCATTATGGAGTGCAATTGGCTTGGTGGCATTGAACGCAATTCGCGATCTCATTTATAGTCTAACTTGTAGTATTCATCACCCTGCCACGAGTTGTAGTGGTCTAATGAAAAATCTGGGTGTACCGTTAAGCAGTTAGTATTCTTTTCACCCATGGGCCTAATAAGTTAGTCCCTCCTGATACTTTCGGAAAGCATGGTCCTTTGTGAAGGCCGCTCGGAGATACAAAAGTTGGACTGACGAGGGCCTAAATTTTATCCTCATTTCGCTGTTTTTCGCGATTACCACATTAAATTTGAAGACTTGCAACTATGACTCTGACCCCAATTGGTTGACCTGCTAGCATGACTACTACCTGTCGTAATAAGTTTTCTTCCTCTCTTACAGGCTTAAGTGGTATCTTAGCGGGAGACGTAACTAGGCTCTGCTATTTTTTACATTGCCGCCTGCTAAAACACTGAATGCTTTTTCACCGCTGAAATCGATAAAACTCCAGCTTCGCGAGCATTGGTCTTCCCAATCAGATAACTTTTGCCCTGCTGTCGGATGCCTCTGCTTAATGGCTAAATGTAAATAGTGTCGAATTTCACTGGTATCTTCTTTGTTATCGGTATCAATCAATAGTTCTGCAATCCGATAGCTCGCCTCTCCATCTCCAGCTTCTGAAGCTTTTCGATACCAAAACAATGCCTGATTTTTATCTCGCCTGAAGAAAGAGCGGGCCATATAAGACTCGCCCAGCATAAATGCCGCTTTAGGATGGCGTCGTTTATAAGCACTCGTTAAATACTTGACGGTATGGGTATCGCTTTGCTTAACTCCCATCCCATTCATATACATCAACCCAATCTGAAATTGGGCTTCGGTATGTTTGGTTTTTGCTAATAAAAGGAGCTGAATAAAAGCCGCCGTATAGCTTTTTCTTTCTAGATATTTTAATCCTTCATTGAGTAACTTTTGTTGAAATTCATCGATGCTCTTAGGCGTTTTAGGACCTCCCCGAGCAATAGCATTTCTCGTGCACTCTTCAGCTTCCCGCTCATTTTTTTTAATGCCAATGCCATGACGATGCAACACTCCCATGCTAAAAAAGGCATACTCACTTCCTTTATCTGCGGCTGATTTAAAGCAAGCCATAGCTTTATCAAAATCTTGTTCAACGCCAAGACCAAGAAAAAACATTTCTCCCATATTGTTAAAAGCCATTATGTCCCCATTCTCCACCGCCACTTCATAGCATCTCATGGCCTCTTTAAAATCTTGTTCAACGCCAAGACCATAATGATAGAAAAAGCCCATGTTAGCAAAGCAGGCAGTTTCTCCTCTCTCTGAGGCGGCTTTGAGAAACCTCATGGCTTCCTGAGAATCTTGGGGAACCCCGAGACCCAAATGATACAAAATTCCAATATTGTTAAAAGCCGCAGCTTCTCCTGTTTCCGCCGCCATTTTGTAGTAGATCATCGCTTGTTGGAAATCTTGCTGAACGCCAAGGCCACCGCAGTAGAGGTCCCCAAGTGCATTTTGAGCTTCCGAACTATTATTAGTTTCCGCCAATTGTCTAAAGAGATCGAAAGCTTGCGTATACGACCTCTCTACTAATAACCGGTGAGCGTGCCCTATGGTACCTAGCTCCTGATCTTCAGAAGAAGAATGCTCAGTTAGAGTAGCGGAGAAATTGGATGCAGAAGAAAAGGGAATGATTCCAATCATGGCTTATATCCTTGGCTTATATCCTTAACTAGAGACTTCTGCACACCCTACTACGCGAGCCAAATACAGCGTTGCGCGGTGCTCGCAGTCCTCATGTACTTAAGTACATTCCGGTTGTTGCGCTCTGTGCGCCTTGTCTTTGGCTCGCTCGTTACGGTTGTGTGCAGAGGTCTCAACTATGACCAATTATTGGGGGAGCTTTTAGGAAGAGCGGATCCTATTTCCAATCATGACAGATCACGACAATATCTTCGGTCAGCTTTCTTAAAAAATTGCATAAATGTAATTAAAAAAACCAAAAATTTGCAACGTTAAGTGCTCGCATTAGAATTTTAAAAACGCGCGGCTAATGCCTATAATTATTAAGAGGTAGTTACAGTGTGTATCAATTGCGGGTAAATTTCCTGCGTAAAAAAGCAAGCTACGGGTGTCGCTAAGCAGAAAAAGCTCAAGCTTTCGAAATATAAAAAATAGAAGCTGCGGCTTCTAATAAAGGTTGTATTACTTTGAGCTCGACCAAACTCATTTCTGCCGAATCGCTTATTACCAAACGATTTGATGAACTTTTGAGACTTCGTGACTGTATCATTCAAAAATAAGCGCTAAGCATAAATTGAGCGCTAAAGTCAAATGTCTCAAATTTCCTGATTGGTTGCGAAAGATTGCTCATGAATCCTGTGCATTTCAATGCGAATATCTTCAGGGTTAGGTCTTTTTAACGACTCAACAAACTTAACTATTGCAGAGTCTAATATCCTTTTCGGCCTAGTTACGTTATCCACTTTACGGTCAGTATCATGGTCAACGTTATCACTAACATTATCTTCAATAGGGTTGCCGGCATCATCGCCAAGACTAAATTCGTGATGTAAAGAAGCCGTTAAAAGTTCCTTTAACAAAAAATAGATGTAAAAACTGCAGTTCGTTGTGTTCTCGGCACGCTGCCAACACAATCCCTTAGCGAGGGTCCCTTTATCGAAGCCACGGGTGGATGTTACCCAAGATGGATTAACCAATAAAGTTTCATTATCGGTTACAAGTAATAGCTTCATATGTTCTTTTAATAAAGGTCCTTTTTCTAAAATTCTATAAGGAATTAATGCCAGAGTATTTTTGTGTGGACCATTCCTGTGCTCTCTAATTCTTTGTTTTGCCTCTTCCACACTTTGAACCATGTGTGTATGCAGCACAAAATCATCAGTAGTTATAAAACTTGAGTCCCATCTAAACTCCCTTGGCCACTCCTTAGAGTTGCAGAAATCTCTGATTGCCACGTTAAGGCTATAAGCATCAAGATCAGATTCCGGATTCCTTACTATCTTCGTTAAGTTAATTATGTCGGCTTTATGGTTCTCAAAAGCTCGATCGTCGTTATTGCTCTCAACAATTCTCACCCCAATTACATCATTTTCACTATCTCTTCTAATTTCTTCTTGTAAGCCGTCAAGTTTTACTAAAACATGGTTGAAAGTACAAGGGAATCTTGCCATCTTTACCTTCTCTTCACCATCATTACACCGTATAAGCGTAAGCATTCCTTCTGTGTCTTCCAAGCAGTATTTGCCCTCAATACCCAAATCAATTTCTAGGCTGGTACGACTTGCCATATCTGCAAGATTTGTCTTTGCAACTTTCAGTTCAGAAAAAATGCGCATGATTAAATCGTTACATTCTTTCTCATCGGCATCAGCGCAACTAACGTCAACGATATCCATGATGGCTGTATATATGGCGTATGCAGACAGTGTAAGTATTCCGAGGATGACTGTTGCCAACGTCTTTGTTACTAAGCTTGAGACACTTGTATCAAAGCGCTCATTCATAAGAGAGCCCGTCACCAACTTTACCATTTGCTCCTGATCAGGCTTAAATTTAAGCAGGACGCCGACAGTCCTGATCACCGCATCATCTTGAGCCGCTTTCGGCATGCACCAGCGTTGAACAAATCTCGGAATAAATAGCTCGGATATGGCCATAAAAAGACTCTCAAAGTAATTTGTTTAAGGTAATTGTTCACTCTACCGAAGACAACTAGCTTCTACTTTTAAAATACATGCAGTTGAAAAGCGAGGAGAAAAAGTGATTTTACGCTAAATTAAGCGTAAAAATAGGCTCTTCAAACGAGAAAATGTTCGCCAAGTCAGATTCATACGAAAGTATGCAGCACTCAACCACAAGCGAGCTAGGTAGTATTTGTCATCCTATTAGCTGTATTAGCTCAATCTTCTCTCCCCTGGAAATGGTTTACGAGCTATATGTCAAAAGCCTGCTGCGCTGTTTTTCTCATCATAAATTGATGAACCGAGGAATGTCCTCGGTTCATTACAATTGTTAATACACTAAAATAACATCCTGTTTCGATTATTTGTTACTTAATTTTTTCAACAATAAGCACAAAAATTTATCGAAAGTAAGCATCCAGTCAAGTTATCATTTGACACATCAATTCCTCGTTTGATTAAACCAATATTTTCCATTAGATCGCTACAACTTCGTGGTTAAGCCGGTGAACATTAACTGTCAGACTAAAAACACATCGCGAATTGCAGGCAACCCTACGAAGCTAATCGCACTCCTTTTAAGTTTTCCGGACTGCGTTGCTTCTCATTACGGCATATAGGCCGCCGCGTCAGCGGTGGAGTTTCGCAGTGCATGCACTGCGCTTGCGGAACGGACTTTCCCTCCCAGGAAAGTTTCCTGAGCCCAAAAGCTTTTTGTGCGGCCAAACAACTTAAAAGAAGCAAACTTGACTCCGTCCTAATGGAAAATCTGGGTTAATCGATAGGGAATATGAACATCTTGTCATCCTCCCAAAGAAGCTATTATAATTGATAAAAAGTTAATTTCTCAATAATAAATGCCCAGCCTATCTTGCTCATGGATGAAGTAGGTCTATTTTATATATCTTCTAAAACAGTAGAGAGAAACAGACTATGAATGGCTTACCTTTATCGCAATTTACTGCTGTTCCTTTATCCTCTTACACCAGTTTAGATACTCTGCAGAGAGGATTTACGAAAACAGGCTATCAGGGTCAACAATATGGTAATGCCTTCGATGCGGTGGCCGATTATCACAATTTACGCGCTGCCGGCATAGCGGCTTTGTTTGCAATGCCTCTACTCGGCATCTCCGTCGCGATCCATGAAGGATATTATGCAGTTAACGTAAGCCGTAAAGAACAAGATCTCGCTGCTATTTTTGAAGCGTTCTTATTTCCCGCCGACGGGGTAGAGCCGGAGATCATTTCGAGGGGGGAGTTTGATATAGAAGAGATGCGAGGCGAAGTAAAAGTATCTAGCAGAATCACCGGAAAAAGTTTTACGATTAAGGGTACATTTTCCAGCTTACGCGAGGAATGGAAAAAAGATATCCAAACCGCCGCAAACTCGTCAGGCAAAAAACCTTCATCAAAAATCATGCATTTACAGAACAATATTATGTGTGAGCAAGCGGTGGCGCAGGCAATGGCGCTCTACAAAGCGCTTCCAGGAAGAAATGGTGACTGGTCAGCACTGAGCGAAGGTGTAGTTGAGCTAACCGAAGCTACTCAGGCCCAAATTAATGAGGGGAGGGGGCATGAAGAAATGATTGCATACGCTGTAGAAAAGTTAGGCCTGTTATGTCCGGGCCTGCTTCAAGAGCCTGAACAGTCCAACGTTTTTGCTCTGGATTTAATAAAATTAGCGTCCTTTCCCCTAACCGGAAAGCTCGTAGGGAGAAATCTACTGGCTGATTCCAGAGGAAACCCGGCGACCGAATTGTTCGAAAGGGCAGTGAAAAGCCATACGCGGTCCACTCTTCCTCTGTTCGCCAGCCTCCGGAAAATCGACTCACACATAGTGAGCTATTTAGATAACCCTTCTCTAAGAGCAATGCGAATGGTATCAGTAGCCGCGCGGGACCAGGCGGAGAAAAAGCTGATTCCGCAATGCCTCAACTTCAACCAACTCGAGAAGGAGTCAGGCCCGCGTGGGTGCACATATTTTGAACATGTAAACATTGCTAGGGTGCGGTTAAAGCTCGTAGCGATAACCGGAAATGTGGCGCTGTTCGCGCAATTCGTGACGAGTCTGGCTAAAAATAATCACATTCAAACCATTCATTTAGATCTCAGTTGGAATGGTTTAGGGAAAGATATCCCTATGTTATCTGCGGTTGTCCAAGCTCTCTCGCTACTTCCTAATCTGAAGAGCCTGAATATAAAAAGGAACCATATTGGCAACGCAGGCGCGGAGTTGATTTCCAGACTGGCGACCCTGACGAGTCTTGATATCAGTTCGAACCAGCTGGGACACGCGGGTGCAGAGTCTATTGCTAAGCTGACGGCCCTCACGGAACTGGACATTGGTAGTAATTATGTAAGAGATGGCGGTGCGGCATGTATTTCCAAACTGTTGAATCTTACGAGCCTTGACATCAGAGGTAACCAAATAGGCGAGGCCGGAGCGGAATGTATTTCCCGGCTGCCTAATCTCACGAGTTTAAATATTAGGGGAAACGAACTGAGGGATGCGGGCGCGGCGTTTATTTCCACGCTGTCGACTCTTACAAGTCTGGATATTTACTGGAATAATATAGGGAAAACGGGCGCTGAATTGATTTCCCGGCTGCCGGATCTCACCAATCTGGATATTAGTGACAATGAATTAGGCGATGCAGGTGCACAGTTTATATCCCGGCTGCCCAAGCTCAAAAGTCTGAATATTAGTAACAACGAACTGGGGGGGACGGGCAAAGAGTTGATCTCGCGTCTGCAAAAGCTCAACCGGCTGGATATGTAGGTGAGACATTAAATTAAAAAAGCGGAGAGGGTGAGCCACGATAATGTCGCAGGTTTCCAGGGTCTCTCCAGCCGCAGCGCGATATTTGGGGGAGCTCGGCTTGATGTTAGCTAGCCAGATAGGCTAACTATGGGTCGAGACCTCTGCATAATCTACTGCGCGCGCCAAATTTGGCGTTCGGGGTTACACTCTGGTGCTCGCAATCCTCATGTACTCAAGTACATTCCGGGTGCTGCGCTCCGTGCGCTTGACTTTGGCTCGCTCGCTAGGGTTATGCAGAGGTCTCGGGTCAGGCCTTTGCTAAATACTCAGCTCACGCCGACTGTGTGTTGCGTAATGGAATCCCGGCTTCGAATTCGCTGTTTTGCGCATCTCTGCAATCCGCATCGTCGTGCTCTCGTCTAAGATGCATATAACAAAAGGCGGTCCCTCTACTGTATGCTTAGGCTAAAAAGTTGATAATCCTAAATTCCTCTGTTCAGCAGGTCCCAGTGTGCGTATTTCCGGCTTCCTGGCCGCATTAATTCTATCGGTGCTTAGGAAACTTTCCTTGCAGAGAAAGTCCTACGGAATGTCCTACGGAAAGTCCGTTTCGCAGGCAGAATGCATGCCTTTTGAAATTCGTGCTGCACCGCATCGACGCGGTAACCTGTATGTTGCAAGAAGGAGCAACGCAGCCAGGGAGCCGGAAAAACGTACCCTTGAGCTTATGGCGAGCCCGTAGCGCTCCCACTAAATGGGGAAGTAGGTAAAGGGCAAAATCCTTAAGGAATTCAATCTGTTATCGAAGCTCGGAAGCGGTCAACAGAGGAATTTACGATAATGAATGGAAAGGTTATGAGACAACTATGGAATAATTGTAAGATAGCTATCTGTTGTCACCCGAAATATATCTGCCCCTTATATGCAGCAATTAACCATATGCAAAACGGATTAAGCAATGATTGGAAACGTTCACTCCCCTTCTGTACCAAATTTCGTCCTCGGAATCGCCCAGACTAACTCACTGTCTAAAGAGCAGGAAGAAGCTGTTTTGAAGAAAGCTTATTTGTTAATAAAGGAGGAGTCTTATGTTCAAGCTTTCGACCTCTTTAAGCATTTAGCAGAAAAATATAATAATTCAGATGCGCAAAACACCCTCGGAGACCTATACCTCGAAGGTCTTGGCGTTGCACAGGATTTTATAGAAGCCATGGTCTGCTATAAAACTGCGGTGGAGAATGAAAATACTGTCGCGCTTGTTAACCTGGGATATCTTTTTTGCAACGGACTAGGAGTTGAACTGAATTTTGGCGAGGCGGTAATTTGTTTTAACACCGCTGCGGAGAAAGGAGAGGCTGCGGCATTTACCCATCTGGGACTTTTGTATCAGCTTGGTCAAGGTGTTCCGAAGGATTACAAAAAAGCCATGACTTGTTTCAAAACCGCGGCCCAGAGCGGGGATTTTAGTTCCTATGGGAACATGGGAATAGTGCACCATCTGGGTCTAGGCGTGCCAATAGATTTTAAAGAAGCCATGACGTGTTACGAAATTGCGGCTAGACACGGGGAGACATTTGTTTTGAACAATATTGGTATTTTATATCACCTTGGGCTGGGCGTGCCACAAGATTTCAAAAGCGCCATGATTTTCTATAAAGCAGCCGTGGAATCTGGGACTGCTTTGGCTTATAGCAACATAGGTGAACTGTATCAACTAGGACTCGGTGTTCGACAAGATTATAAAGAGGCCATGAAATGGTTTAAAGCAGGAGCGGCTAAAGGAAGTGATTATGCCTTTTTCTGCATGGCATTGACACATCGTCATGGTTTAGGTGTGGATAAAAACGAGCAGAAAGCCGAAAAATGCGCCAGAAGTGGTGCGGCTCTGGCAAGCCCTACTCATCCCAAAACCATTGAGGAATTTCAAAAAAAATTACTTGCTGAAGGACTAGATTATCTGGAGAAGAAAAACTATTCAGCGGCTTTGGTTCAGCTTCTTATATTGGCCCAAATAAATTGTAAGGAAGCCCAATTCCAGATTGGACTGATGTATATGAATGGGTTAGGCGTCAAGCAAAGTGATACGAATACTGTCAGGTATTTAACAGATGCTTATAACAATAACCATCCTAAAGCAGCATTTATGCTGGGTGAGTCCTATATGGCACGTTCTTTTTTCAGACGCGATAAAATTCTGGCTATGAGCTGGTACAAAAAAGGATCTGAAGACGGAGACGGAGCCGCCAGCTACAAAATTGCTGAGCTACTAATAGATGCTGATAACAAAGATGACGCGTTCGAAATACAACAATATTTAATTTTGGCCAATGGCCAAGGGCATCCTGCAGCAATGCAAAAGTTATCAAATTGGGAAAATCAAAGTTCCCGAAACTGGAATTTCAGCATTTTGGGCGATGTTAAAGATAAAAAATTGTCAAACTTATCAGTATAAAATAATTGGGCGTATCGATAAGGTGATCTGGCTTGATACATTTGAGCTAATACAGTTAATGTAATGGGCAATCTTCCTCAGGAAACTGATTGTTATCTCTATTCGCAATAATACGTTGATAGCATTTATACGATTGCTTTGGCGCACGAATCCATTTTTTTCCACTTGCGTCCGGTTCGTAATGTATCCAAAGTAAACCAAAACGACTGTCGTAACCTTCAGACCATTCGAAGTTGTCGGCAATAGACCAATAGGTGTATAGCTTAATGTTGATTTTGTCATCCACTTTAGCCGCATATAATGCACCTAAATTGCCAACCAAATACTGGATGCGGTAAACATCGTACAGCGTTTCTTTTTGGCTTTCCTCGTAAATCGACGTGCCATTTTCTGTCGAATAGATGCCTAAATCAGCAAAGGAAGTCCCACCTTTTGGTTTACGAGCAAGTTCACGGTGTACATAAAATTAATTAACGTACTGCACTTCCGATAAACAAACCAAGTCTGTCTGAGCCAAGGTTGAGCCCCAGCATTGCCAATAACGTAAGCGCGTTCTGACCCTGAACTGGTTGCACCAACAGGACCATGGTCACCGTATTTGGTATAACGAAATTGAGTGGTAAACGCGTTTTGATCGCTATCCCATCCTCGCGCTAATTGATTAGGATTGCTCCCATATTGATTAGGCGGGATTTTGTTCGGGCCCGACTTGTGCTGAAATTGGCTCTAGCATAATCCTAAATTCCTCTGTTGACCGCTCACTAGCTTCGATAACATGCTGAATATGTTGAGAATTTTCACCTTCCATCAGGTCACCGTTTTGGTGAGAGCGCATAGCTAACGCATCTAAGGTACCACCAGCGCGAATGTCGTCGGTTAACTTTAATTGGCTTTTCTGGCTGCAGGTAACTGGCTTACCATCTTCTTGTAAACATGAGCTGTCCGCAAATTGGCCAAGTTGCGGCTGTTTGATTGTTTTAATTCGGTTTATGTATACTCGCTCATTCATGCTTTTTGGCCAGCTTCCAAACATGACCGAATGCAACCACCAACCGAGCATGAAGTCCATTTGATTTTTAGACGCCTGAATATCGTCGTCGTGGTAACTACACTTCTGCTCTTCACAACCCTTTATTCGCAATGGCTCGGCCCAGTCCGAGTTAAGCACAATACTTACCTGCGGTTTCTTCAGCGTATACTTATCTCGGGCTGTTTTACTGTCGTACATAGCATGCATCGTTCTGTAGGCAATAACGTGTCCCTTTATGAGGTTAAGCGCTTGTAGATAAGGTACGCGTTCTATTGATTGGTTGAGATCAGTGCCATACAGCTCGGGATTCTTTCTTTGTAAGAGTTTAAATCCGTACTGACCAGGTGCATGACTGCCCAGTATAAAGGCACTGTTAGTAAATGTCAGGGGTTCATTAAAGGTGGAAAAATGCGATGTGTATTTGCCAAGATGCTGGTACACCGAGGAAGTGTATTTTTAAAATTCTTTTAGAGTGAGATTATTCTTGGCATCCCGCATATCGAGCCAGCCGTAGGTTCTGTCGGATTTCTTTTTAATCTTTGGATCACCAAAGTTATAAAGCCATGCAGGTAGATCCCAGTGATACAGCGTTACCAGCGGCGTAAGGCCGGCAGCTTTTAC
This sequence comes from Solimicrobium sp., assembly GCA_021155915.1. Classification (GTDB taxonomy): domain Bacteria; phylum Pseudomonadota; class Gammaproteobacteria; order Burkholderiales; family Burkholderiaceae_D; genus Solimicrobium. The sequence goes on from JAJNBE010000029.1 coordinate 25,218, forward strand.
TGCATTCAGTACATTGGTGTAGTACTCAATTTCTTGCTCATCGGGGGTGTTCATACCGATATGGGGGAAAAGCCGTGGCCAAGAAATAGACAAGCGATAGGTACCTACACCTAACGCTTTAATTTTTTTAATATCTTCCAAATAGTTATTTCTGTTAAACCCGTCAATGGCATCCTCGCCATTCGGTTGGGTGAACAGGCTACCCGGTAGACTTTGAGCGATATTGTTCGCTGTCGGGTTTAGCCAACTGCCTGGTTTGCTAAACACTCCCAAATGGACCAACCTGTTCCGTGTGGATTATGGGGAAACGTAGGGGCGCTTCGATTACCTTCGTATTGATAAGCTGCACATGCAACTCCAAATTCAACATCCTTCGGAAAATTCAAGCCATTTTTTCACTCTATTAAGGATAATAGTATCGGCATTATCGGCGTCGCCCAGTTGAAAAGAGTCCGTTCCGTATGTTTGTGATCATAGGGCCATGCAATGGTATTGGTCACTAGGGCAACATCATCGTACGAAGAAGTAAGTTTTTTATCGGCATGAGCATGGCTGACAGAAAACAAGACGGCACTCAGGACGAAGTTGCATTTCACCATCAGTAAATTCCAATTTTGAGACTTCTAAACTAAAGTAGCAAACCAGCCCAAGGCGAGGCGCCGGAAGCACAGTCATCGGAGTGTACTTAACTATACGAGAATTGCAAGGACACGACGAGTGGACAGCGAGTTGGAAGCAATGTTGTCCTGAGAAAAATGATATCCGATCAAACCGTTCTTAATCCACAAAACTAGCTTTACCATCCCCTGTCTTGAGCCGCTTCCAGTCCGTCGCTGGATCTGGCTCTATTAGGAGCCCGCTTAAGTGACATAACGTATTGATTATAAGCGCTTCTATATTGGTGATCCCGCAACAAAACATCGCCCAATAATTCGTGTGCCGGCTTGATTGGGACCGGCGGCCCATAACCAAAACTCCTCTGGTTTTCTAGAAGATTTGCTGCAACCAAATCTTTTATGGCTTCCTCCTTTTTTCCCTGATGCAATTTAATTTGAGCACGCCACTCGAGTTCAGCAATTTGAGCCGCACTAATTCCACTGTTAGTTATTGAAGTAAAGTAATCAGTATGTTTTTCAGTTTCGGGAACAAAAGGAGGGATCGTCCCGTAACTTCGCTCTAACGCCTCAATTTTATCTTTCAGCTTTTTTTTACTCCTCTCTGTGTTCAAAGCAATCATCACATTGATGTACATATCACTTGAGCGCGCAGATAGCTCAATTCCAGTCATATCGATCGGTTGCAGATCGGCGGTCCAATTTTGGCTTTCACTAATATAGGCCGCACGCATTAATGCGTAATACGATTTTGCTGCTGGTGTCATCGATGATGTAGCGATTTTCTCCATCAATTTCACCAGTTGATATGATTTTTGGAAATCATTTTTTTGCAAATAAGCGTAACTTAACCATTGCAGAGCATGTAAATCATGAACCATGTAAAGCGATAGAGTACCTTCGGGATTATGCCGAATACTGGCTTCCCACGCGGCCTGATTCGAGCTGATAACGTCATCCCACATACCAAGAGCAAGAAAAATATGGGACGGCATGTGTAGCGCATGTGAAGCGCCTGGCGCCAATTTCGCGTAGCTGCATGCTGCTCGCAAACCTAACGATGCATGAATTGGATCATCGTAAGCATGAATAGCGTAATGCGCCGCACCGGGGTGCTCTGAATTATGGCTGGTAACCTTTTCAACAATTTCTGCAGCTTGCATATAAGTTTCGGTGTTGCGTATGCCTTCGGTGGATCCAAGTAAGGCGAGGGCATAAAATGCTGCGATTTCATCGTCCTCCGGATAATGACGATAAAGCTCCTGCATCGCATTCATATAATTACTATCTCTTTGAGATTTATCGCCTTCGCCATATAGCAAGTTGACGGCGCGAATAAACCCTTTTTCTTTGTTTGTTTTTGCCTTCTGAATGCGACCGTTATCAGAAGACGCAAGCATCTGCAGCGCAAGCTGGCCAGCATTAAAATCTTGCTCTTCCCAGAGCGGATGGTTGTACGTCATCGCTATTCCCCAATATGCCATAGAAAAATCCGGATCTGCTTTCACTGCATCCTGAAAATTATTGCGTGCATCGTCGTATTCAAAGCTATGTAATAACAAAACCGCTTTTATAAATTTATCTTGCGCTTCCCCTGCGGCGGATGTGGGAAATGTTATTTTTCCCAAAGTAGGTTGATCTAATCTAAGTTCGTTATGAGAAAACGTCGGCGTGAGAAAAAAAATGTTTAGAGATAGCAGTATTGCTGTTTGATAAAAACGTAATCGGTGAAACATGTGTACCTCCTATAGAAAAGTACACATTGTCAGCAAGCAGAGTTAACGCAACGTTAACAGCGTCGATTTACGCAAACCCTAGGCAGGTTGTTTGACGAAAAATTGAATTCTAGAGACCTCTGCACTACTGCGCGAACAAATACGGCGTTGCGCGATGGCCGCAATCCTCATGCGCTCGAGTACATTCCGGTTGCTGCGCTGCGTGCGCCTTGTCTTTGGCTCGCTCGCTACAATTGTGTGCAGAGGTCTCGTCTAAGGGAATATCAGACAGTCTGATTAACCGTTTTTCTCCCGAAAAATTTTAAATTAGTCTTAGAAAGTTAGGAGAGGCTAGGACCGAATTACATTTCTCCGCAAATATTTTCGTATTTGAGCATGATAAACAAACTTACTTAATCTTGAATTTTAGCAATAGGCTCCTCTTTTTGTGCCCGGATGAGAAAAACGTTAACGATGCGATAATATATCCATGAAAAAAAACTTTGCCAAGGAGGACAGACTATGCGGGTTTTACTAATAGAAGATGACGAATTGATTGCTCACGGTATCCTAACTGGCTTACGAGCTCACGGCATTATCATAGATAAGGTAGGCAATGCATCAGAAGCAAAAGCCGCCCTGGCTATTTTGCACTGTGATGTCATCATTCTTGATTTGGGACTACCGGATGAAGACGGCATGAGTTTATTGCAGCACTTACGCGCGACTGGGTTAACCTTACCAGTTTTAATATTGACTGCACGCGATGCTGTTGAAGACAGAGTTGCCGGTCTCACTAAAGGGGCAGATGATTATCTACTCAAGCCCTTCGATCTTAACGAACTAGTAGCCCGCTTGCACGCTTTATTGCGTCGTGCAGCAGGACGTAGCGTAACTCTAATTGAACACGGTGCATTGCGTTTTGATCCAACCAGCGGTGAAACTTGGCGACACGGACAAGCGGTTGTTTTGTCACGCCGGGAGCAGGCCCTACTGGCGGCATTACTGCAAGCACGAGGACGTATTTTGAATGCTGATCAAATGAAAGACAACCTTTATCATTTTGAGGAAGAAATCGAAAGTAATGCGTTAAGCGTGCATATTCATAATTTGCGGCGCAAGCTTGGCGCCGATTTAATTGAAACAATACGCGGTCTTGGTTATCGAATTTCTAAGGAGAATTCATGAGTTTGCGTTTGCGTTTATTGTTGATGATAGGGATCTCGCTAAGTCTACTATGGGCGGTGGTAGCACTCTGGATGTTATGTAGTCTGGGTGACGAGGTGAATCATACGCTCGATCAGCGATTGGCAATGTCAGCCCAAATGGTGAGTGGTTTGATATCACAAAATCCAAATGCATGGCAGAATCAAAAAGATATACAGGGCTTATCTAATCGAGCGGAGCGAGTTTTATCCAATGGTTTTGATTGCCAAATTTCCTCAATGCGCGGTGAAGTTATCGCTCGTACTCCGGGTGCCGAATTAGAAGCAGTTTCGGGAAGTGTTCTGGGCTATTCTGAACGCAACATCAAAGATGAACGTTGGCGCAGCTATACGTTAGAAGCTAATGGTCTGCGAGTAACGACCGCCGACAGAATAGTAGAACGGCAAGCTCTGCTACAAAACGTGACAATGGCCGCCTTTGTACCTTTTATTGTTGCCTTGTCAGGAAGCCTGATTGTCCTCTGGTTTGGAGTAAGAAATGGATTACTGCCGCTCGAAAGAATCCGACAAGCATTGGCTGACAGGACGCTGGAAATGTTAGCGCCGCTTTCAGTAACCAATATCTCCCATGATTTGCTACCGCTAGTCAATACGCTAAATCAACTATTCGTACGTATAGACGCAACGAGTAGCCGGGAGCGTCGCTTCACGAGCGACGCTGCACATGAACTAAGAACACCTTTAACCGCCATCAAAACGCATTTGCAAGTGGCGCGTATTACAGAGGAGCAGGACACTCAACAAGCCTTGGATTATGCCGAGGAGGGGGTGGCGCGGCTGCAGAGTACTCTCACGCAATTACTAACACTGTCGCAAATTGAGGGCCCGTTTTCCTGGGATGACGGGCATACTGCGACTGCGGAACGAATAGCCCATCTGGCAATGGATGATGCCGCATTGGACACAATAAAAAGTAACGTCCGGTTCCAGACCGATGGCAGTGAATATCAGTTAGCTCTGCCGGAGGCATTGGCCGTAACCGCATTACGTAATTTGCTCGATAATGCCCTGCGTTACGCCTCATCCCCGCAGGGAGTATCTCTTGAACTTAAATGCACCAAAGACACTTGTACATTTTACATACGCGATAATGGTCCAGGATTATCGGATGAAGAACTAGGTCTGGCGACACAACGTTTTTGGCGACAAAATTCTGGACGGGGTAGCGGATTGGGTTTATCTATCGTAGAAGCGATTACTCAGCGTTACGGAGGTGAACTTAAATTGAAAAGACGTCTCGAAGGTGGAATAGAAGCAATTTTGTCGCTTCCAATTATTGTAAAAAATTCTGAGCAGCTGTAACGTATTCGTTCGTTTTATAGAAACTCAGGCCCCGGTGAGAAATATGCAAGAGATCTGTGTGGTGATAGCGATCTCTGCACACGCTGTTCCCCGAGGCCCGAACGCGGTCTACGACGCCGTTACTGCTATAGCCTGGCCCGGTGTACCAAAAAGCGTGAGGTACCCAGTTCCGCTTCCGGAAGGTAAGATAGCTACGCCGCTTCCTTTTCCGTAAGACAGGCTCTTGAAGGTTGCGTCATAGAGCCGCCAAGAGCTAGCTGTAGTTATAGTGATATGGACGGGGTTGATATGAGGAGCTACCGCGCGCCACTCAGCATAACCTTCCGGACCAATTAAAATGGTCTCTGTTCTATCATAAACTAGTTGTGATACTGATTCAATGGGTTGATGCATATAACTGCCAAGCCGGGCCCATTCTGTTCCATCGCGATTAAAGATATGTAGATCATTGAGATCGCGTCCGTTAAGCTGAGGGATAGTGAGCATCATATTCGCATCAGTGTCGCTTTTCGACGAGTCAAGAATATGGAACTCGTCAGGCTCTGTAGGAGCTCGGACAGCAATAAGTCCTTCCAGCTCCGGAACGGCGACCAGACGTAGACGGGGATCCATTCCATTCCAAGTTAGCTCATCTGGATTTTCGTTCACAACAAGCCAAGTCAAGCGAAGCCTTTTCTGCCAAGCGGATGAGAGCGCAGGGTATTTGTTTTGTATTTTCTCCGCAAGCACGCTGGAATCCAAGTAATGTCCATAGCCGCTAGGGGACCGGGTTATAAGATATTGTGCATTTTCCCCTAGCCGGTTCGCATCGACTATTTTATAGTTGATTAGCGTATTCTCTGGCTTGGCAAACCATTCCCTGTTGAGAGCCTTCAATGGTTCTCCGATCGGCGTCCAGCCGTCGCCGGAAAAAAGGGCCCCTTGCACGCCTTCGAACTTGAGTACTGCAGAACTTATACCGTATACCCCCGTAAGCCCGAATGAAGCATTGCCGGTGTGGACGCCTCGTTGAGGCTCACTGATTTTAAGTGGAGCGGGGAACCTTCGTATCTTATGATTTTCCGCCAAAGCGCGAAGAAGAATCCGTTCAGCGATGACTTTAGCTTTTTCGGAACTGAAACTTGAAGCACCAATTACCACGACGCCGAGTCCTGCTCTTGGGGAGACGATTATTTCTGCACCGTAATCTCCAGAATCGCCACCTTTGGCCCATCCATCGTATCCGACAGCCAAAAGTCCAGGCTGCGAGATGGAATCCCAACCTAAGCCAAAAGCCCAAGTATTGCTATGCACCGGCTTGAAGGTACCGGTGGTTTGATTCTTGGCCATTTGAGCGACAGAAGTTTGCAAAAGAATCTGAGTAGAATCGATTGCCCCAGCGCCGAGAAACATCATTGCGACCCGAGCCATATCTTCTGCTGTACTGTAAAGTCCGCCGGTAGCAAAGGAATTTATAAATTCTTGCGGTTTTACTATGCCATTCTTGATGGCTTTGGCGTATGAGCCAGGCTCAAATTCATGGGTTGGGAAGGCGCTGTTTTTCATGTTCAACGGCGTTAGGATTTCATCCTGCACGAATTGAGTGTAGTGTTTTCCTGTTTTCGCTAGAATAAGAGGCTCAATAATGGCAAAGCAGTCATTACAATAATCATGCATATATCCTGGTGGGAACTTGAGTCGTGATTGCGAAAGCGTTTGAAGAACTTGATCCGCGTGTGTTGGGAATGGAGTGCGGGTGGATAAATTTCGATAGTCGGATCCGGGAAAACCAGCGGAGTAGTTAAGGAGCATTCTGACCGTAACTTTTTTATACTCCTCGGAAACCATTTTAAAGGTGGGTAAATAAGTGACCAGCGGCGTATCGAGGTCAATGACACCTCGTTCTACAAGCTTCATCACAGCGATTGTCGCGATTATTTTGCTTACGGAGCCAATACCAAACATAGTGGTATTCGTAGACACCTGGCTTGCTATGGGATCAGCGAAACCAAAGCTTTGGCTCCAAATAATATGGTTCTTATCCACCAGTGCCACGGTAATTGCAGAGGCTTCGTTCTGGTCAATTACCTTCTGGGCGGCAACCCGTCCTTCCGCGATAGCACTGTCGTAGGAAGGGGAGGAAGAGGTAGATGAACCACAACCAGAAAGAGAGAAGATGAGGGCCATGGCTATGGCCAGTATGCTCTTGTGAGAGCTGTACAATGTGTTCATTAAATTTAGTAGGAAAGGATGGGAAAAAAATTTATAAGAAAGTAACTACCGGAACATGTTTATTCGGAATCGCGCTTCTTAAAGAAAGAATATCAGTCACGTCAGCAGCATAACAGAGTTACTTCGATGCAAGTTAGCAAAAGGGGATATATCCTTTCAACTCCGTGTCTTGGCGCCTTCATCGTGATAAAAATGCAAAATTTTGGCTAAAAAATAATTTTTGATCAGCATTTTTTCTAAATTGGTGCTTAATGCAGAGCCCTCTGTCAGACAAATTTTGTTAAGGGGGAGCGATATTCCACCCAGTTATGCATTTGTTCAAGTTCTGAGAAGTCTTTTTAAAGCTTCAATAGGTATATACTGTCGTCCCTTATCTCGTCCGTTTCCTCATTAAAAATAAGCCTCCGAAATTAAGCGGTCGCTGCATTCTTGTACTATATACCTATGTTCGACAACAAAATAAAAATCACAGCACTTGATATCGATGCGCGTGGCATCGGTCATCTGCAAAATGAAGACGGAACGGATGGGAAGGTCATTTTTGTTGATGGCGCATTACCAGGCGAAATAGTTAGTGTTCAGGTCTATCGAAAAAAAGCCAGTTGGGAAAACGCGCTTGTAACGAAGCTGCACAAGGAGTCCTCACAACGTGTCAAACCTGACTGTGTTTATTTTGGAATTTGTGGCGGTTGTTCTATGCAGCATTTGACTGCTGACGCACAAGTAGCGATAAAACAGCGCGTGTTGGAAGACAGCCTTTGGCATATCAGTAAAATCAAAGCAAAAACAGTATTGCGTCCAATTTATGGACCTACCTGGGGATACCGATATCGAGCAAGATTGTCCGTGCGGAATGTCATTAAAAAAGGGACAGTGTTAGTCGGTTTTCATGAAAGAAAATCACGCTATGTTGCGAACATGGAAACCTGCAAAATATTGCCGCCTCATGTTTCCGCCATGCTGTTACCGCTGCGTCAATTAATTGCGCGACTTTCCATCATCAATGATTTACCTCAAATTGAATTAGCGGTTGGAGAAGATGTTACTGCGATGGTGTTACGGATCATGAAGCCAATGAGTAACGCCGATGAGGTACTGTTAAAAGAATTTGCAGACCAACATAATGTGCAATGGTGGGTGCAGACACAGGGTCTGGAGTCCGTGGAACTGTACTACCCTAAAATGTCTCAGTTACCTGCTCAGTCAAAGTCTCGATTACATTATCTGTTGCCCGAATTTGGTATTAAAATGCCATTCAAACCAACTGACTTCACACAAGTAAATCATCACATTAATCGCGTCATGGTTGTTCGAGCATTGCGCTTGTTAGATGCGCAACCACATGAGCGCGTCGCTGATTTGTTTTGCGGCTTAGGTAATTTCACGTTACCCCTGGCGACACAATGTAAAGAAGTTGTCGGTATCGAAGGAAGTGCAAGTCTAATCGATCGGGCCATAGAGAACGCTGTTGCAAATGGGTTGTCAGATAAGACTAGTTTTAGAACACGCAATCTATTTGAAATTACCGCAAATGATTTATTGGATTTGGGAAAATTTGATCGCTATTTAATTGATCCACCGCGCGACGGTGCAGCTGCGTTGTGTGAGGCCCTGGCGAAAGTTGCACTTTTACAGGCGGCCTTCTTGCCGGGACGAATCGTCTATGTGTCGTGCAGCCCAGGCACATTAGCCCGCGATGCTGGTTTGCTGGCTCAAGCGGGATATATCATGAGCTGTGCAGGAGTCGTGAATATGTTTCCGCATACATCTCACGTGGAGTCCATGGCTGTTTTTGATTTAGAATAAAGATAACCGTATGGAGCGAGCCAAATCGGCTTTGACCTGCGCTACCATTCCCATGTACTTGGGTAATTTCCCGTTGCCGCGCGCCTTGACTTTGACTCGCTCGCTACGGTTATACAGGGGTCTCAACAATAAGTTTCGTAAGAGAGCTGATAAAAAATGCCGACATCAAGTCGGCATTTTTACTTTGAAAACTTGCAACACAGCAAAGCTTTTGCTTAATCTTTATTGCCACTAGTTAAACCAAGCAGCGAAAGTAAGTTAACGAAAATATTATACACATCTAAATAAATACGCAGAGTAGCTGATATGTAATTCGTTTCGCCACCGTTAATTATTTGCTGTACATCGTAGAGGATATAAGCTGAAAAAATACCTATGGCTACTGCAGAAATGGTTAAATGTAGAGCGGGTACTTGGAAAAAAATATTTGCGACGCTGGCAACAACAATAACAAGCAATCCAACAAATAACCATTTACCCAAGCCAGAAAAATCCCGCTTAGACGTGGTAGCAATACTAGCCATCACCACCAAAATCGACGCAGTGCCTCCAAAAGCCGTCATAATTAACGAAGCACCATTGCTATAGCCCAACGTGTGACTAATTAGCCGAGAAAGCATCAGCCCCATAAAGAAAGTAAACCCCAGTAATAGGGCTACACCGAGACCGGATTCTTTGGTTTTTTCAATGGCAAACATAAATCCGAAAGCGATCGCCATAAAAACTATCAAAGAAATATAAGGACGTTCTGGAAATAACGAAAAGTTCATTGCAACGCCAGCCCATGCACCAAAAATAGTTGGAACCATGGATAAAGCAAGTAGCCAGTAGGTATTGCGGAGAACGCGGTGGCGTACCATTGAGCTATCATTTCCAAATACAATTGACTGTTCAAAATTTTGACTCATTCTTTTCCCTTGAGTTACGTACAAGTTACCTTTAACAATTTACAATAATAACATGGCTCCTATCAAAATACAGTGGTAATAAGCTTCATTTAACCAGGGAATATTTTAATTGCAATGTAATTATTCAGGAGGCGGTAACGTCATTGGATCATGTAGACGAATAATGTGTTGAATGTCATTTTCATCGCTTATATTGACACTACATAACTCTAAGGCATCTTCTTCGATATACACCTTTTTGGGATGATGAATCATATGGGTCAGACCTTCTAGTCCAATTTCAATAGTGTCACTTTTAGGTTCATAGACGATTCCAAAAATAGGTAGAGATTCGGCGGCCAGTTGGTCTCCTATATTCAGGCTAATTACTTCAATCTTAGCTCGTTTTTTTTCTAAATTTCCTTTTTTCGAGATGCTATCAAAAAAAGAGTGCCACTCCTCTTGTTTAATTTCTCGTGTCGGCATAATTCTGACTCCAAAAATACTTGTACGCTTAAGTTTAGTTAGTCATGGCTAAATCCTATTGATATAAATCAGAAATTTACTAATGGACTGTAGGACGTAAGGCGATAGGGTATAAACTAAGTATTATTTAGATATAAGAAAACCTTGGTTGGCCATGAGTTGGATGCTAACGGGTATTAAAGCTAGAGACCTCTGCACAATCTACTGCGCGAGCCAAATACAGCGTTGCGCGGTGCTCGCAATCCTCATGTACTCAAGTACATTCCGGTTGCTGCGCTCCGTGCGCCTTGTCTTTGGCTCGCTCGCTACGGTCGTGCAGAGGTCTCAGCTATGGATTCAGCAGCAAGTGCTTCTCAGACTTTAGAGAAGCCAACTTGGCTCCGTTCTAATGGAAATTCTGGGTTAAAGGAGGGTACTATGGTTCGGAAGAAAAATATGAGTTCCACATTACCGGCGAAATCGCTATGGGCGCAGGAGAGGTGTCAGGCGAACAAACATGATGAGTGGCTACTTGATGAAGCACTTACTGAAACTTTTCCTGCTAGCGATTCGATTGCTGTAACGCCGAGTCATCTATTAGAAATCAGCTCTGAGCGAGATATCTCTTTGAGACTATCAAAATCTAAATCTGAACCAGATTGAAGAAATAAGAATTTCGATTTTAATTTCCGTCAGTATGATTTGCTCCAACGTAAAATTATTTCTTTCTGGATCGTATCATCATAAAGAAAATTGGCTAGGTGCTATGTAAGAGAATGGTGACGAGAATAGAAGAATCTTCGATTGCTTTAAGCGCATGGGGTACGCCGCCAGCTAAGCATATTAAATCACCGCCATACATTAATTGGGTAATTCCTTCAGCTGTAATTCGCACACATCCCTCAATACATTGAATAGTTACTTCACCCCGAACCTGATGTTCTGGCATTACCTTATCTGCCAAAAGAACCATGCGAAATACCTCGAGATGATCCGATTTGAAAAGTGCTTTCGTGATTTCTTGACGAAGATTGCTTTTAAGAGGACGGACATCAATCAGTTCCCCCGATAATGCATGATGGATAGCCATAATTTCTCCAAAGGTAAAAAAAAGGGCATCAAAATGATGCCCTCCCTTATTTCCGACTTTTGTTATTTAATCGTTGCGTTCTTACGTAATTCTTCTTGGTATGCCAACAATTTTCTTTGTTCTAAACCTTCAATAATCTGCTTTCTTACTGCATCTATTTGAGGAATGGTCACTGGTCGAATATCGTCAACTTGAACGACATGGTAACCAAATTGAGTCTTAACTGGTGTTTCAGTCAATTGACCTTTTTCCAAATTAACCATTGCATCCGAAAAGGGTTTAACAAATGCGGCAGGTGTAGCCCAATCTAAATCGCCACCGTTATTGGCAGAACCGGTATCCTTGGACTCTGCTTTGGCCAGATCTCCAAAATTTGAGCCAGCTTTTAATTTTGCAATAATCGACTTAGCTTCCTCCTCGGTACCTACTAAAATATGGCGAACGTGATATTCCTTATCACCTGCTTGTGCAACGATTCTGTCGTACTCGGCTTTAATTTCCGCTTCTGAAATTGGATTCTTCTTAACGAATTCAGTAATCAAAGCACGGATTAAAATTGACTGGCGCGCCATCTCTAATTGGGTTTTCACATCCACACTTTTTGCTAAACCTAGTTTGTTAGCAGCCTGCAGAAAAATTTCCCTGTTAATTAGTTCATCTTTAATCTTTTCACGTAATTCAGGGGAATCTTTTGGCGCATTAGGTTGCGAGGTAACTTGTTTTACCATGTCGTTGAGACGGGAGGCGGGAATGGCTGTACCATTTACTACAGCTACTACGTTTTCTGCAGCGACGGGTACCATAGAAAAAACGGTAGCTGAAACTAACAATGTGAGCAACAAATTGGGTAACAAGCGAGCAGGTTTTAAAGTCATGTTGAAATCCTAAAATAAGTTTAAAAAGGTAAATAAAAAAGTATTAACAACAAGGAACGAGTAAAAAGTAGTTAAGTTTTGTTCACTTCAGCAGGCGCTAAAGCAGTGATGGCTAAAGCATGGATTTCTGTATGCATTAAATCACCCAAAGCATCATACACCAGTCGATGACGTTCGATAAGTCTCAAACCAGTAAATTTTTCCGATACCAGTTTTAACCGATAATGCCCACCACCCGAAGCAGCGCCGGCGTGTCCTGCATGTAGCGCAGATTCGTCTTCCAATTGACAAGAAAGAGGGTTAAAACTGGCCAGGCGTTGTCGAATTTCCCCTATTCTTTTCGTCGATAAGGTCCTGGTTATTGGCGTATTATTCATGACACCTTTTCGTGACTCTATTGAATTTTGAAAGATAACAGATTTGTAGCGACAAAAATACAAACATAAGTATCATACTGCCAAATAACTTGAAATTAACCCAAGCATCGGTTGAAAAGTTGAATGCAACGAGTAAATTTAAACATCCCATTCCGAAGAAAAAAGCTATCCAGGCATAATTTAACTTTTTCCAAATAAGCTCCGGAATATCTAAATCTTCTTCCAATTTCTTCAAAAATGAACGAGTTAAATTTTTATGAAGAACAAAATGGCTGAAGATTAAGGCGACTGCATAACTCCAGTAAAGTACGGTAGGTTTCCATTTGATGAATGTTTCATTATGAAAATAAATGGTTAAGCCGCCAAACACACTGATAATCAATAAAGACATCCACAACATGCCGTCAATTTTTTTCCGCCGTAAAAGTAAGTAGCCAATTTGGGCGAGTGTAGCAGCGATGGCGACAACAGTCGCCAGAATGATCGGTGATTGCTCCAGGCTTGCAGAACCCCCAGAGATTACCGAGCCAAGATAAGTTTGCAAAAAGTATTGCGCTGCCGCGGCGTGACCTTCACCCCATTTAAACATCACAAAGAACAGAATTACCGGAAAAAGATCAAAGAGGATTTTCATGAGAGACTAATAAGGTAAAGGATCAAAGCGTAAGGACGCGGAATTAATACAGTAGCGCAAACCAGTTGGAGGTGGGCCATCAGGAAAGACATGCCCCAAATGCGCGTCGCAGATATTACACACAATTTCCGTTCGTGTCATGCCATGGGATTTATCGACTATTTCTCTTACATTTTCCGAATCAATTGCAGTAAAGTAACTTGGCCAGCCACAGCCCGAATCAAACTTGGCGTCGCTTGAAAATAACGGCGTCTTGCAGCACACGCAGGTGTAAATTCCTGACTGATGGTGATTCCAAAATTGTCCGGTGAAAGCCCGCTCGGTATATGCCTGGCGAGTCACTTGGAATTCAATTGGGCTTAATTCGTTACGCCATTCTCCTTCAGATTTGAGGATTTTTTTCATGGCGGCTCCCCTAAGAAATCAGTAAATAAAATTCGATTGTTACTTCTGGTGATATTCCTTAGGGAAAATAGTAAGAATTACGTTTATGCAATCTCAGAGGTCTCTCTCATGAAGAACAGCTAACTGAAATGGCCTTTCCCCAATCCGGCGGCAAGTTGGCGTATGCTTCATTTTCTGGCTGCTCATCGAATGGATGCGATAATATTTGTCGTAATTTTTCAATTTCAGAAAAATCGTGACGCTGGGCCGCTTCAATCGCATTTTGTGCTAAATAATTTCGTAAAATAAATTTTGGATTACAGCGACGCATCGCCGGTTGTCGAACGTCGTCTTTACTGGATTCAACGGGTTCTTTTAATAACCGCTGACGATATTGCGATAACCATTGGTCGAGCGAATCACGGTCGACACATAAATCACGCAAATAATTATCTTTGCTTGTGTCATTTAGCCGGATGTCACATAGACGGCGAAAAAAAATCGTGAAATCAAGTTGATTGATTTCCATCATTTCCAACATCGATTTAATTAACTCGTTATCGCCAGCCATATAGCAGGTCAAACCGATCTTGGTTTGCCACAGGGAGGTTAGCTTAGACTCATATTCAGAATCAAAATGAGACAAGGCGGATTTGGTTTCCTCTACTGAACCTATTAAAGGCAGCATAGCCTGCCCTAGCGCGTAACAATTCCACTGTCCAATTTTCGGTTGCATGGCATACGAATAGCGACCGTAATAGTCGCTATGGTTGCAAATGTGCTGTGGATTAAATGCCTCCATAAAACCAAATGGGCCGTAATCCAGAGTCAAGCCAAGAATAGACATATTGTCGGTATTCATCACACCATGCATGAATCCGGTAGTTTGCCATTGTGCGATTAAATGTGCCGTACGTCTAGTGACTTCCTTAAGCAGAGCTGTATAAGGCTGTTTTGAATTAATAAATTCCGGATAGTAGCGATGAATAACGAAGTCGGCGAGTTGAAAGAGTGATTCGATATCGTTATTATAAAACCAGTGTTCAAATGACCCAAATCGAATAAAACTCGGTGCCAGACGAGTAACAACGGCCGCTGTCTCGGCTTGTTCACGTAGCACCACTGAGTCCGAGCCCGTAATGCACAGCACGCGCGTAGTGGGAACTCCTAAGCCCAACATAGCCTCAGAACATAAAAATTCGCGTATCGAAGAGCGAAGCACGGCACGGCCATCTCCCATGCGTGAAAAAGGCGTTAAACCGGCTCCTTTTAGTTGCACTTCATGGCCTGCTAATTCACCTAATGATATCGCCCGACCATCACCTAGTTGTCCGGCCCATGCCCCAAATTGATGACCCGAATAAACGGTCGCGCGGGGCTTACATTGAAGCGGTAACTGATTCCCAGTAAAAATTTCGACAAACTCAGCGCTGGTCGCTTGTTTAGGCGAAATTCCACAGATAGCTAAGCTAGAGGGGCTCGTCGCCATTAAATATGGTGCTGGCAAGGGAGTAGGAGCTTGAGGGACGGAAAATTTATCCCCCAACACAGCATAGGGGTCAGCCAAAGAAAGTTCCTGGATAAGGCTAGACATACGGAGAATATCGATCCAAAAATTAGGTAGTATGTAACTAAAAACCCAGTAAATATTCGCAGCGAAGATAACATAATACTGTTCAGTTTATCAGGATAATCACTGTAAGAATTGTATCAGCAAGAATTTTTCGCTTTGCCCCATTCGAGCAGAGCGCAAACAAGGCTAAGCGATTGTCGCGGACCTGCATATAGATCCCCCAGGGATATTACTACTGCTATGTACTGGAGCTACTTGTCCAGTCAAGTGTATACAAAAAAGCATAAAGAAAACAACCCCCACCTACGGCAGCCGCATTTAACTGCAGTAGCGTGATCGGCACTGGGAGTAGATTTCGTCGTGATACAGAATACGGACCAGAGTGTGCGTTGTTATAAAAAAATGCGAAACCACTTCCAGCCGCAATGTCAAACGCCTTGTCCCAGGCGTTTGGCCGGATTTGGTAAGTGGCTCAGGCAATGAGGAAATACATAACCACTTTGCGTATATTGCACCTTATGGTTTTGACAGCTTATAAATAATGTAAAGCGAATATAGAGCGGCGAAGCCCACCAGAGAATAGATGATCCTTGAAACGGAGGCCATATGTCCGAATATGCCTGCAACAATATCGAAATTAAACGCTCCTACTAATCCCCAGTTAATACCACCTACAATAAGCAAGATTAAAGCGATGTAATCAAAAGCATTTAGTCTGATTTGCATGATGTCGGTCCCTTCTTTAGTTGTAGTAAGTTATGCTTCGTATTCAATCTACCATGCAAAAATGTGGCGTTTTTGATTTATGTCAACATTGTGGCAATAGTTGAAGTTAATAACCTTGTGCTATTGGATACAGCAGAGGTTTCGGCGGATTAGGCACCGCAGATGAACCTCAAGAAATTTTATGACTTTCAAATACATTCCTCGTACGGATGCGATAGGCTTATGCAGGCATGGGTTCGGAGACAAACGTTGACTGGGCGAAAATCTATCTAATTAGCAATGTTCGAAATATAGTATGGCGAGGGTTAACCCTGATAGGAAATTACATCATCTGTCGCTTACACTTTTCACAATGCTATTGCTCAATAAAATTGTAAACTTGATAAAATATATTGAGTTCTAATTGAAATGGCATGTGCGATTAGCTTAGGACAGACCTGGCCGTCTTCTTAGGAATTGATAATTTGAGTTGAAAGACCGTCATTATTTCGTCAAGACAATACGAAGTCAGATTGACAGATTGTGCTATTCCCAATACATACGATAAACAAGGAAACAGAAAATGGATGTATTAAGTTCTAAGAATTCTTTGTATCTTAAACCTGTATCTCGCAAACGTTTAGCTGCTTATAAAGCAACTCTAGGTAGTGATTATAAATCAGTAGTTAAAAAATGGGTCAACAGGGTGGATGGCGAAAATAGAGGCCAGATTGCCGATCTTCTTCTGAACGCTGATCAGAATAGAGATAAAGAATTTCATATTCGACATGCCACTATCACTGAACTTCCGCCGCTGCCTGGGAATGTCAGTACATTAATCGTAGAAGATTGTAATGAATTAGTAATATTCTCATTGGGCGAATCCTCTTTAACAAAGTTGACAATAATAAATTGCCAGCGTTTTACGACAATAACAGGCAACTTTCCGTACGGTCTGAAAGTAGTTTGCCATAACCCAACCTTTTTTATATCGGATAGGGCATATGGGACTGGTGATGAGGCTCTATATAGTTCGCAGGATCAAGAGCAGTCAGTTGGGGGTTTAGCCCGTCATTCAACTATTTCCGCCGTTCCTGGTTTCTGCGAAAATAGACCCGTTGAGTCTATTCAACAGAATTCCGAATTGATAAAAAAATTCCTTAAAAGTAAGGTATTAGTGGAATTTTGTTCGCTTAGCACCAAGTACCCCAACGAGTTCTTCAATGCAGAATTGAAACTGGCTGCAATGCAGGATTATTTCCTTAAAATGTGGGAGAGCAGTGAATATCCATTTTCGTTAGCGAGAGAGCAGCTTAATTTGATCGAGCACATGTATTTAAATCCTGATCTATTGGAATTCTGTTTAGTTTTCACGCCTACACTGCCTTCTGACGATTACGAGACTGTGTTCGCCAATTACAGAAAGTCGGAAGAGGAGATTTTGTTTATCAAGCGGAACAAACCTGAGATATCAGAGCTGTCAACAGTAAAAGATAAATTTCTCAACCATAGTCTTCTCTCATGGGTCAATGATGTATCTGCTAATTCAAACGAACGCCGAGAAAGAGAAAAGGTTAGGTATCAAATCAGAAGCGTAAATGACATGGAATTACATCAGTTCACATTGAGTAATTCTATTATTACTGAACTCCCCCCCTTATCTCGTCACGAGCGAACCACCAGTTGCCAGAAGACATAATAAGATCCGCTACCCAACTCTCGCACAAAATCAACACAAAAAAATGCCGAGCGTTATAACAGTAGAACCTTTTTCGGGAAAGCCGAGTGACGAAAGAATTGCCGAGGTGTTGGAAGAAGTTCTAGATTACGGGAAGGAAAAATATCAGGAGGAAGCTCGTTTTGCTTTAATAAAGTCGTGTCGAAACAGGGAAGTGCCCGAATCAACCCGGCGAGAGGCAGAATCGTTCCTTGTACGATTTTTGAAGAAAAAATACCCCATAGAACATTGTGCGGGGTGTTACTGTGAAGGAGAATTTGACACCAAACAATTTATTGCACAGTCTATACAAGCATTATTTATAGAAAAACTTAAGAAAGTAGCGTTAATAATAGAAAAGGAACAGGCGCTGTATTTTCAAAGGTTGAGAGATCGGCACCTTTCCGATTCAGAAAGAGTGCTTACAGAATGGGGATGTAAGTATGTGGCTAAAGAGCAAATAAGAATTTATTTACCCGAATTTCAGCCACACTATTTATATTTGAAAGACCTCGTAGAACACATCGATGACCAACTCTTTGATGAGGCCACGGTGCTGTTAATGGAAGGAAGGCTTCAGGTAGCCGCAATTATTTATCAGATGTTGGCCGAGTCGACCAACCGTTATTTTCCGAGTAAGGAAAAACTTTTTAGAGAAATGCCGTTTAGATTTGAAGAAATCACGCCTGTGTTTTTAGCATATCTTGCAGAAGCCGTGGCAATGCATCCGTTACCAAAAACTGCATATTGTCTTGGAAAACTCTATTTAAGATTCTTAAATTATCCCGAAGCTTATCCGAAGTTAATTATTGGCTCAGATAGCTTACATGGTGTTGTTCCACGTAATGTTAGGCGAAAGTGCAATGAAACAGCAATTGCTAATTTTGCTATAGCTGCAGAATACGGCTATGATCTAGCGATCAGTGCAATTCGTAGACTGGATGAAGAAAGTATCGATCCGGATATACTAAGGGCACTCAGCGACTTATCTAGTCGAGGTGAAATTGTTGGTTTATCTTACAATCGACCGGAAAAGCTCAAAAGAAAATCAGCTAAGATAAGAAAAGACATCATTCTAGAAAGAAGATTGAACGCGCTTAGCACTGAGCAAAAGATTCTGTTTGGTATTGATGAAAATACCACTCTTGAAGCAAGAATTGAACTTGCAAATCCCTGGCTAGAGAACGGAAAATGGGGTAATGGATTCTCTTTTGGTAGTGATAAAAACGAAGTTCTAAAAGCGGTGGTAGTTTTAAGCGCGATATCTAAAGTAAAACATCCGACGGCATCAAAAGCTCAAAAGATCTTAGATACGTGGTTAAGTATTAGAGAAAACCGGATTTGGTTAGTTAAGCAGTATGGTATCGAGCCTTCAATTCCTAAAGTTAAAGAAAGCTTTAGCGAACAAGTAAATATTCTTCTCAAACAGATTCAAGCGTACAAAGACCAGCAAGATTTTAAAGCAGTAGAACACCTGGTGTACCAATTGATTGATGTGGGCATAGAACTTGAGTTTTCAAAAAAAAGCATTCATCAAGAAGTGATGTGTCCGCTCTTTTATCAAATTCTGATAGACCATCCGGGTGTCGGCGACAAATACAAGCATGAATTAAGGGCTCGCGGCGCAATACTCGGCGGAAAAGTGAATGATCGGGATGCTCTTTTGTGCCTCATTAACGCCGCTAGTATAGAAGGCCGTCCAAACGCCTCGTACCAAGTGGGGAGACGTTATCTTCCTTATTACTATTACATGGATAACAAATTATTCATATACGATCTTATTGAAGATGAAGAGACAGCGAAAGGGATTGAGAAAGCTATTTACTATTTCCAAAAAGCGAAAGAAGAAGGATGCTTACTTTTACATCGTGAGCTAGACATGCTTTCAGACGTAATTCTTGCAACGCACGAGGCTGCCAGAAAAAGTCTTGAAAAACATCGTAATCGCCGTTTTTTAGATACGGATAAAGAAGACCTGCTAGAGGCAATACACCTTTATAAATTAGCTGGTTTAGCTGGAGATCGTGAAGCCACCTTTAGTTATTTATCACTTTCTCTGTCTGAGACAAATGATTCTGTCGTGCAATTTCAGCTCGCGAATTTATATTTAACCGGTCTTAACACGCCGTACCCGAAACAGGATGTGCCGAGGGCTCAAGAGCTGTTAGAGAGCTCAGCAAAAAATGGTTATGCCGAAGCGGCATTTCTTCTGGCGCATCATTATTCTCCCCACACGTCTCATGTGCCTAAACTTCGTTCAAGTGATCCTCATGCGGCTTCACTCCGATTTCTTGAAATGGCCAACAAACAGGGTCGTTTGGATACGCAATGGGCATTGCTAAACAGAGAGCAAGCATTTGCGAATTTAGAAAAAGAAAACTATCCGGCAGCTCTTTTTTATCTGCTTTCATTAACACAGGAAGACGACGCAACGGTGTACTTCCAACTCGGGGATATGCACCTGAAAGGCCTGGGGATGAAGTACCAAAACTTTGAAAAAGCCATTCACTTTTATCGGAAAGCGGATGAAAAAAATCATTTCTTAGCTCCATTCATGATTGCGCAGTCTTATCTGGAAAAGGCTAACTCTTCCGTGCTGGGTACAATAAATGGTGATTTTGACAGAGCATTTGATGGGTTTAAGCAAATTTCAGAAAAGAAAGAGGCAAAAGATAACTATTATGGAGAAGCTAGCTACTTGATCGCCACGGTTTTTAAATGGAAGCTTAATGCAAGTGAAGTACCAGTTTATCTAAAAAAGGCTTATGAACAAGGCTATACAAGAGCCAGAGAAGATATTTTTGTTCTGAGTGAACAATTTCGTCAGAATGTTGAGAAGTGTACTTTTAAAAATGATGTTGAGCTCGCACTAGCCGATGAATTACTGCAGTTTTCTGCTGATGCGAAATATCTGAAAGCGCAGCACAAACTGGAAGCCCTTAAGAGAGCGGGAAATAATGAAGTTAAGGAATTAGCGTAGAGAGTGGCGATGGAGAACTCAAGAGACTAAATAGACTAACAGGTTAGAAGCTTAAAATTGAAAGGGCGTATGTCCACAGCATTAGTTTGGTTCCGACAAGATTTACGTTGTAGTGATAATCCGGCCTTCGCAGCAGCATGCAATCATCATCAATTTGTGGTGCCTCTGTACATCCAGGACAACCAGACTCTTCTCCTAGGTGAGGCACAAAAATGGTGGATTCATCATAGTTTATTGGCCTTAAAACAAAAGTTGCGTCAGCATGGACTAACTTTGGTTTTACGCAGGGGTGTCGCAACTGAAATAATTACACAATTAGTTCGCGAACATTCGATTGATGCAGTCTATTGGAATCGTTGCTATGAACCCGCAGCAATTGCCTGCGACTTCATGATTAAAGAATCACTAGAAAAAAAAGAAATTCAGGTTTTTACCAGCAATGCAAGCTTGTTGAATGAGCCTTGGGAAATAAAAAATAAGTCCGGCGATTACTACAAAGTATTCACGCCGTATTGGAAACATTGTTTGAAACAACATCACCACGAACAGCCGATATGCATTCAAGGAAATCCGCACGGAGTAGATGTATACGGTGATCAGCTTAGTGATTGGTTTTTGCTACCAAAAAAAATAAATTGGGCTGCTGAATTTGGACAGCATTGGCAACCTGGCGAGGACGGTGCGCAAATGAGGTTAGACGCATTCATTTCCGATCGCTTAAGGGGTTACAAAGAAGCCAGAAATGTTCCGGCAAAAAGTGCCACGTCGACACTTTCTCCTCATTTGCATTTTGGCGAGATAAGCCCTTGGAAAATACGCACGGCAATCGATTTTGCGATGCTAGATAAAAATGGTGACCTGGCATCAGCCGACCGTTTTTTATCTGAAATTGGCTGGCGGGAATTTTCTTACCATTTGCTTTATCACTTCCCCGCTCTTCCATACGCTAACTTCAAACCGCAATTTGATGCTTTTCCCTGGAAAAATGACGCTCAGCATATAGAAAGCTGGAAACGAGGATTAACTGGCTATCCGATTGTTGACGCCGGCATGCGTGAATTATGGCGCACCGGTTACATGCACAATCGGGTGCGGATGATTGTGGCATCCTTTCTAACCAAGCATTTATTAGTAGACTGGCGGATAGGCGCTGACTGGTTTTTAACGACATTATTAGATGCCGATCTAGCGAATAACTCAGCAAGTTGGCAATGGGTAGCTGGGAGCGGGGCAGATGCTGCACCTTATTTTCGCATTTTTAATCCTATTATTCAAAGCGAGAAGTTTGATCCCACTGGAGAATACATCCGGCGCTGGGTACCGGAATTAGCGAACATTGCCAGCAAATGGATACATCAGCCCTCGCGTGCTCCAAAAGATGAGCTTGGATTGATTATAGGGCGCGACTATCCCGCCCCGATTGTTGAGCACGAACAAGCACGAAAATTGGCTCTAATGCAATATCGATTGATTAGAAATAAAACTCAGGCAGTTTGATAGAAGGTATTAAAAAAAAAGCTGACGAACTTGTTCAGATTTATGCTCATCTGATTTTGTTAGGAATTAAAACATTTCTATTTCGCTCAAATAGCGCCATTTTCCTTCCGGCAAATTTCCCAGTTTAATCCGCCCGATTCGTACGCGTTTTAAACCAAGAACGGTTAATCCAACTGCTTCGCACATACGTCGAATTTGCCGTTTTTTGCCTTCCTTCAGAATAAAATTTAATTGATCTTCATTTTGCCAGCGGACTTTTGCAGGTAGCAGTTGTTTACCGTCGAGTGAGAGCCCATGGTTAAGGCGCTTCAGATCAGCGTCAGGTAGCCGTTCTCCTTTGCTATCGCCTCTGTTATATTGCACACGCACTAAATATTCTTTTTCGACGGGACTATTTTGGCCGATCAGGTGTTTGGCGATTCTGCCGTCTTGCGTCAATACCAATAGACCGGTGGAGTCAATGTCTAGTCTCCCGGCTGCCACTAGGCTACGTAATTGTGTAGGGTGAAACTGCAGCGGCAACTTATCTTCTTCCCAGCGGTTTTCTGATTTAACTAAGCAGATCGCCGGTTCGTAGCCGTTTTCAGCCTGACCGCTCACATAACCAACCGGTTTGTTAATAAGCACGGTCACACGTTTTGATTGCTCAGCGGCTGCCTGACGTTCGATGGTAATTTTTTGACTGGCAAGAATTTTCGTGCCCAGTTCCGAGATCACCCGGCCATCGACCCGTACCCAGCCCCGGCTAATCCATTCGTCAGCTTCGCGTCGGGAGCAAAGGCCCAATTCAGACATGCGTTTTGAAAGGCGAAGTGGTTCGTTAGAGAGATTATTCATAATTAATTATTCAAATGGTTAGCGCATCCAACAGTTCGGTTTCTAATTGGATTTGCATACGAGGATTTTGTAAAGCGTAGCCATCAATTAAGAAAACGTCTTCTACCCTTTCCCCCAAGGTCATAATTTTCGCCGTGTAAAGATAAATTTTATAGCTAGCCAATACCCGTGCAATTGAATATAGAAGTCCGATGCGGTCGTTTGCTGTAATAGAAAGTAAATAATATTGGCCTCGTTCATCAGGCCGTAAGTCGACGGTTGGAGTGATGGGAAATGTACGTGCTAAGCGCGATAAACGTGACAAATGGCGCTTGTCTGGCATCGACAAAATCGCTTTACTGCTTAACAGCAAAGTTAATTCATGCTCGATCCGATTAATTATCTGCTCGTAGTTGACGGTAATTGTTGGAACTGAGATCAAAAAAGTATCTAAGGCATACCCATGTTTTGTGGTATGAATTTTTGCATCCAAAATACTTAGTCCTTTGCCGTCAAAATAACCGCAAATGCGGCTAAATAAATCTGGCTGATCATTAACATAGACGGCCACTTGTAAGCCTTCACCGATGGGTGCAATTCGACATTTGACGACTGAACTTTTGTTATTGGTTTTATCGAAAAATGCACTAGTTTGCCAAGCGATATCCTCTGCATCATTACGTAAAAAATAAACTATGTCGAGCTGCTTCCATAATTCTACGTGGGCGTTTTCAGGTAATTCCTGCCGACTCAGATGTGCCAATGCTTCCTCTTGACGGTTTTTAAGTTCGCGGTCCGGTGAAGAAGTTTCGCCCCCTAAAGTACGTAACGTCAGATAATACAAATCTTCCAGTAATTTTCCTTTCCAGGCATTCCACAATTTAGGATTCGTACCCCTAATATCAGCAACGGTGAGCAAATAGAGTGCGGTGAGACGGCGCTCATCGTGGACAATTTCAGCAAATTGCTGGATAACTTCAGGATTAGATAGATCCTGTTTTTGTGCAACCTGTGACATTAATAAATGGTACCTGACCAGAAAAACAATTAGTTCAGTTTGTTCGCCGGTAAACCGATGCTGGTAGCAAAAAACCTTGGCATCTTCTCCCCCTAATTGTGAATGGTCACCATGACGACCTTTCGCAATATCGTGAAAAAGAGCCGCCACATAAAGTAGCCAAAATTGTGGAAAATTTGCACTTAACTGGCTGCAAAAAGGATATTCATGTGCATGTTCCGGCATAGTAAAGCAGCGTAAGTTCCGCACGACCATTAAGATGTGTTGGTCAACAGTGTATACATGAACTAAGTCATGTTGCATTTGCCCAATAATTCGGTGGAAATTGGGTAAATACCGACCTAAAATACTCATTTGATTCATGCCGCGTAGTGCATGCGTTATTCCTTGTGGAGCTTGCAGAATCTGTAAAAATAACTGTTGATTAGTGGAATTTAGTCGGAACGTTTTATTGACATTGAAACGTGCATGCCAGAGCGCACGTAATGTGGGAGCAGACATTCCTTTGAGTTCTGAGTGCTGCGCAAGCAATAAAAAAATTTCTAAAATGGCTGAAGGTCGATGTTCAAATAACTGTAAGTCTGCCGGCTCGAGGAAACCATTGATTTCTCTAAAATCGACGTTAATATGATGTGATGTTGATGTGGAAATAAAGAGTTTTGCTTCAATATTTTGTAATAAAATCGTATTCAATTGAGTGACTGTCTTCGCGGCCCAATAATAGCGCTGCATTAGATATTCGCTGGAACGTCGGGTCGCTGTCGTTTTGAATTTGAACGTTTCAGCTATGGGCATCTGTGCATCAAACACTAAGCGATCTTCGCGCCGTTTCATATACAAATGTAAGCGAATTCGAATGTCTTTAAATGCGCGTTCATTACGTTTCAATTGACGTGCCTCAGTGGCAGTTATTAAACCTCGGGCAGCCAGTTCGGACCAGGAATTTCCTAGCCTTGCAGCTTTGGCTATCCATAAAATAACTTGTAAATCGCGTAGTCCTCCAGGGCTTTCTTTGCAGTTGGGTTCTAAGCTGTATGGGGTGTCTTCATACTTGAAGTGGCGCTGCCGTAATTCCAGTGTTTTTGCCCGAAAGAAATCTTGCGGATTCATCGCTGCTTTATATTTTTCGCACAGAGCTAAAAATAATGAGTGGTTTCCAGTAATAAGTCGCGCTTCGAGCAAACCGGTTTGGACAGTGATGTCTGCCTTTGATTCCTGCAGGCATTCACCAATAGTGCGTATACTATGACCGAACTCTAAGCCCAGATCCCAGAAATGTTGTACTAACCTTTCAAGTTTTGCGCATAATGCCTCATCCGCTGCGGTTGGCAAAAGTACTAAAATATCAATGTCAGAGTAGGGGAATAACTCACCACGTCCATAACCGCCGACGCTAATCAGACTAATAGTCTCTGGCAACTCCAACGCTTGCCAAACTTCGATGAGTGCCAGGTCGACACTATGGCATATATCATGAAGCAGAGTTTCTGGGGTCTTCTTATTTTGCGAAAACTCCTCAGTCAAACGCTGATGGCGCGTTTTTAAGTGTTCCTTTAGCGTTTGTGCCAAGGGTTGCATGAAGTCATTCACTTAATTAACGTTATGTGCTATCGGTGATTTCTGCTACTTCAAAACCGATAAATTTAAGGTTGTGTCAAAATAAATGCCGGAGGTGGCGGCATTCCTGCCGATGAGGTAAGTACTTCAAAACCGGTTTCGGTAACTAGCACGGTGTGTTCCCATTGTGCAGATAAGCTGCGATCACGCGTTTTAATGGTCCAGCCATCCGGCATCTCACGGATTTCTTTGCGTCCCGCATTAATCATAGGCTCGACGGTAAAAATCATCCCGGGTAACATTTCAGTTAAGGTGCCTGGTCGGCCATAATGCAAAATTTGCGGTTCTTCATGAAAAACTTTGCCGATACCATGTCCACAAAATTCCCTTACTACACTGTAACCTGCTTTTTCCGCATGCTGTTGAATGATGTAACCAATATCACCCAAATGGTTACCCGGTTTGATTTTGGAAATACCTAGCCACATGCATTCGAAGGTAATGTCGGTAAGGCGTTTAGCCAGAATAGAAGGCTCACCTATAAAAAACATTCGGCTGGTGTCGCCGTGATATCCATTTTTGATGACAGTAATGTCAAGGTTTACGACGTCACCACTTTTCAACACTTTATCACCGGGAATACCGTGGCAGATGACATCGTTAACGGAAGTGCAAATGGCTTTAGGGTAAGGTGTATACCCTGGCGGGCAATAATTTAATGGCGCGGGAATGGTGGCCTGCACATTTACCATATATTCATGGCATAAACGATCGAGTTCACCGGTGGTAATCCCTGGCTTAACAAAGGGAGTAATATAATCCAGAACCTCGGAGCCCAAGCGGCCCGCTACGCGCATGCCTTCTATATCCTCGGTAGTTTTAATAGTAATATTGCTCATTCTGTTGCCTGGTAGGTAAGTGAGTCACGCTTGAAGTCTCTAAGCTAAAGCATTAAGAATTGAAAAGTCTTCTGAGCATGGAATTATAGACTATCTGGATGTCCGCGGCTCGTAGGTAACTCTATTTAGGGTTGAACCACTCGCTATTTTTAGTGTAGAATTCGGGCCTTACTCATTAAGTAGTGGGTAACAAGAAGTCAATAAGAAGTTAGAAAATCGTTAAATCGCGAATCTGATTCATATAAAAGGGTGCTCATTTAGAGTCACTGATCAGATTTCAGAGCAAACCCTGGAGAAAATTATGTCGGTATCAATGCGTGAAATGTTGGAAGCGGGCGTCCATTTCGGACATCAAACTCGTTTTTGGAATCCCAAGATGGCTCCGTTTATTTTTGGTCATCGTAATAAAATTCACATTATTAACTTGGAAAAGACGTTAAGTTTATACCAAGAGGCAATGAAATTCGTTCGCCAGACCTCCGCTAAACGCGGTACCATTTTGATGGTTGGTACTAAACGTCAAGCACGTGATCTGATCGCTGCTGAAGCGCAACGCGCAGGTGTGCCGTATGTTGATCAGCGTTGGTTGGGCGGTATGTTGACTAACTTTAAAACGGTTAAAACCTCGATCAAGCGTTTAAAAGATATGGAAGCGCAAGTTCAGGAAGGTGCCGTAGAAAAACTAAGTAAAAAAGAAGCACTGATGTTTGACCGTGAAATGATTAAGTTGCAAAAGGCAATCGGTGGCATTAAAGACATGGGTGGTGTTCCAGATGCTATTTTTGTAGTGGACGTCGGATACCATAAAGGTGCAGTTACCGAAGCCGCTAAATTAGGTATTCCGGTAATTGGTGTAGTTGATACTAATCACTCTCCAGATGGGGTTCAGTTCGTCATTCCCGGTAACGATGATTCTTCCAAAGCAATCGCTTTATATGCTCGGGGTGTGGCAGATGCGATTCTTGAAGGTCGGGAAAATGCGATTAATGAAGTGGTTGAGGCTATCAAAGCGGGTGGCGACGATTTTGTAGAAGTTGCCGAACCAGTTTAACGCTAATCATATAAGGTTATCGTCAGGATGACTTTTGCGAAAAAGGGGCAGATTAAGCCCCTTTTTTTTAGGATTAGGATTTATGCAAAACTATCTTGTAGCCATTGGCCAAACTGATCGCTTTTGAATGGATTATGTATAATTTCTAAACAAAAATAAATTGATGCGCCCAGATAACAATAGGGGGCGGATGAAACAGGAGAGAATGATGACAGAAAATACTTTAACAAACCGGTTAACCATATCGGCAGCAATGGTGGGTGAATTACGCGCAAAAACAGATGCGCCCATGATGGAATGCAAAAAGGCATTGACGGAAGCGGAAGGAGATATGGACCGTGCTGAAGAAATTCTGCGCGTCAAATTAGGCGGTAAGGCGTCAAAAGCGGCGTCACGCGTTACTGCTGAAGGCGTTGTTGCCGCTTATGTCGCAGGGAATGTTGGCGCATTAATTGAAGTGAATTGTGAAACGGATTTTGTGACTAAAAATGATGAGTTTTTAGCGTTGGCAAATACGTGCGCTAAGCTGGTTGCTGAACATAACCCCTCTGATATTGCAGCGTTGTCTGCATTGCCGTTGAATAAAGGCGACGACATTACAGTAGAAAATCTACGTACCACGTTGATTGGGCGGATAGGCGAAAATATGTCTATTCGCCGTTTCGCACGCTTCGATTCAACATCAAAATTGAGTACTTATTTGCACGGAACTCGTATTGGTGTCATCGTCGATTTTGATGGTACCAATGACCAAGTTGGGAAAGATGTGGCCATGCATATTGCAGCGATGAAGCCGGTCTCTTTGTCTATTGATCAGGTTCCTGCTGAATTAATTGAGAAAGAACGTTCGGTGGCGACCTTAAAAGCGGCTGAGTCCGGTAAGCCAGCTGACATCGCTACTAAAATGGTTGAGGGCTCAGTGCAGAAATTTTTAAAAGAAGTCTCATTGTTAAATCAACCATTCGTTAAGAATGATAAACAGACTGTTGAACAAATGTTAAAAGCGGAATCTTCTGTAGTTAAGGCGTTTAAAATGTTTATTGTCGGTGAAGGTATTGAGAAAAAACAGGACGATTTCGCTGCTGAAGTAGCTGCTCAGGTCGCTGCTGCGCAAAACGCTTAATATGTTCGTTAGCCCAGATTAGCGGGTTGGAGCGACGTAAGCATAATCAGATAGAGTAATAAATGAATGACAGACTGATCAGTGACCGTAATGCAGTTAAAGGCAAAGGTGCAGAGCATTTTTTTCTCGTTGCTTTATTTCGTCGTTGACCTATATTAGGCGGGCCATTAGGCCCGTTTTTTTTAATATTATTTAAACCTAAATTCCTCTGTTGACCGCTTCTTAGCTTCGATGGCAGATTGGATGCATTGAGGATTTCGCTCTTACCTACTTCACCGTTTAGGTGGGAGCGCTACAGGCTCGCCATAGGCTAGCCACCGGCTCAATGGTACGTTTTTCCGACTACTTACCGTGTTGCTCCTCCTGACAACATACAGGTTGCCGCGTCGTCGCGGTGCAGCAGGGATTTCAGAATGCATGCATTCTGCCAGCGGAACGGACTTTCCCTGCAGGGGAAGTTTCCTGAGCACCAGTAGAATTAATGCGGCCAGCAAGCCGGAAAAACGTACGCTTGTATCTGTGGTGAACCTCCAACAGGGGTATTTAGGTAAAAATAGTTTGGGAAAAAAATTTGACGAGCCCAGTTAATTTTCTTCCTCTCAAAGTTCTGTGAAGTAGAGGCCGCGAAGCGTTATTTAGAATGCGCACTAATTTAGCATAATCCTAGATTCCTCTGCCTGTAGCGTTCTCACTTAAACGGTGGACGGGTTGAGGAGCGAAATCACCGATGAAACCAACCTGTTATCGAAGCCAAACAGCGGTCAACAGAGGAATCTAGGATAATGGACTATTAACAATAACAGTGGAGAACACATGTTGAAGATATCAGCTTACAAACGCGTACTATTAAAACTTTCTGGTGAGGTGTTAATGGGAGAAGACGCCTATGGAATTAACCGCGTTACGATAGAACGTATGGTGGCTGATGTCGCTGAAATTCAAGCGCTTGGGGTCGAGCTAGCGATTGTTATTGGTGGCGGTAACATTTTCCGGGGTGTGGCCCCCGGAGCGGAAGGAATGGATCGGGCTACAGCGGATTACATGGGAATGTTGGCGACGGTGATGAATTCGCTTGCACTTGCTGACGCAATGCGTCAGGCGGGTATTACTGCGCGAGTTATGTCCGCTATTTCGATTGAGCAAATAGTCGAGCCTTATGTTAGACCCAAAGCATTGCAGTATTTAGAAGAGGGTAAGATCGTGGTTTTTGCTGCAGGTACGGGCAACCCATTTTTCACGACTGACACTGCAGCTGCTTTGCGAGGTGCTGAAATTGGTGCGGAAATTGTTTTGAAGGCGACCAAGGTAGATGGTGTGTATTCGGCCGATCCGAACAAAGATAGCACCGCAGTTCGGTATAGTAGCATTAGTTTTGACGAGGCTATTTCGCGTCAATTGCAAGTGATGGACGCAACTGCATTTGCGTTATGCCGTGATCGAAATTTGCCTATTAAAGTCTTTTCTATTATAAAGACTGGTGCGCTAAAACGAGTGATTTTTGGGGAAGATGAAGGCACGTTAGTTCACGTCTGATTAATTATTTTATTTGAAGCAGGAGATTCACATGACAGTAGCTGATGTTAAAAAAAATACTGAATTAAGAATGCAGAAAACGCTTGAGGCTTTAAAGAATGATCTGGCAAAAGTACGGACTGGTCGGGCACATGTTGGGATTCTAGACCATGTTCAAGTTGACTACTATGGAAACTTAACGCATATCACGCAGGTTGCGAATGTAACGTTGATCGATGCACGTACCATCGGGGTTCAGCCCTGGGAAAAGAAAATGGTTGCTGTTGTTGAAAAGGCTATTCGTGATGCTGACTTAGGATTAAACCCTTCAACCCAAGGCGATTTAATTCGAGTTCCAACTCCACCCTTAACAGAGGAGCGGCGCAAAGAATTCGTTAAACTTGTAAAAACGGAAGGTGAAGACACCAAAATAGCGGTCCGTAATATTCGCCGCGATGCCAACGAGACATTTAAGAAAATGCTTAAAGACAAGGAATGCTCTGAGGACGATGAGCGTCGCGCCCAAGATGAGGTACAAAAATTGACCGACAAATTCGTTGCTGATGTGGATAAACTGGTTGCTGAAAAAGAAAAGGAGTTGTTAACGGTTTAATGTCAGGATCAGATGCTGACGGTTAGGCATTGGATGCGCATTAGACATTCGTCCATTTTTATTTCCTCGTGTTAATGCAGGATACTAATCGTTAATACCAACTTCTGATCACTGATCCTAAATCTTATTAACATGGCTGATTTAAGCTCTACGCAATCTGTTCCGTCCTTTGACGCTATACCCAAACACCTGGCCATTATTATGGATGGCAACGGTCGGTGGGCGACGCAACGTTTTATGCCACGTATTGCCGGACATTCAAAAGGAATGGATGCAGTTCGGAAAATTGTGGAAGCTTGTGCAGAACAAGGCATCCGGTATTTAACCTTATTTGCTTTTAGTTCTGAGAATTGGCGCAGACCGGAAGAAGAGGTCTCAATATTAATGCGCTTGTTTATGACGGCTTTACAACGCGAAGTGAATAAATTACATGCCAACAATATTTGCTTAAAAGTGGTTGGAGATTTGTCGCGCTTTGATGTGGCGCTGCAGGAAAAAATTCGTGAAGCAGAATGTAAAACTGCGAATAATTCGCGTTTAATAGTGACGATTTGCGCTAATTATGGCGGACGCTGGGATGTAGTTCAGGCGATGAATAAATTGTTGGCAGCTCAGCCAACCATTTCTAGTATAAAGGAGCACGATTTAGCGCCTTATCTGGCCATGGCCCACGCACCGGAGCCGGACTTGTTTATCCGTACTGGTGGCGAAAAGCGCCTATCTAATTTTTTATTGTGGCAGCTGGCTTATACGGAGCTTTATTTTACCGATACCTATTGGCCCGATTTCGGGCGCACAGAATTAAAAACCGCAATCCACTCCTATCAAAAACGTGAACGACGATTTGGTCGTACTAGTGCACAGTTGCTTGAACCTTAGGAATTCTTCAGATGTTAAAAACTCGCATCGTAACAGCCGTTGTGTTGTTGACATTATTGATACTAATTTTGTTTTTCGGATCGCAGTTAACGATGAATGTTTTTAGTACAGTATTTTTCGCAGCAGCCTGTTGGGAAAGCTGTCGCCTATTTGGATACCGTTTCACGGGTCTTTGGACGGCATTGTGGAGTATGCTATTTATTGGTTTGGTGTACTTTGGAAATTCAGTTCACTACACCGTTGTCTGGACTGTCGGATGTGTTGCGTGGATTATTGTGTTTATTCCCGCTTTAAAATTGGGCTTACCCGCTTTAAAAACTAATTCAAACCAATTATTTGGTATCCTTTATCTTTTTTCTGTTATCGGGTGCTTTTTAGCGGTACTAATTTTTCAACAGCATTCCTCAATTTATTTGTTATCGGTGATGACTATCGTTTGGGTAGCGGATATCGGTGCTTATTTTGTGGGTAAAGCCTTTGGATCTCGCAAATTAGCGGTGACTATTTCGCCCGGAAAGTCATGGGAAGGCGCGATCGGCGGATGGGTATGTGTCATGATTTTTGGTGTGGTTAGCAATCTGGCTAGTGCCAAAATTTCTTTTTTTTCTGACAGTTTTTCCCTGAGTTTGCAGCAAAGTTGGGGATGGTTTGGTTTGATGGGGGTACTGACTTTATTAACGGCTGCTAGTGTTATCGGGGATTTAGTAGAGTCGCAATTGAAACGGCGGGTGCTGATCAAGGACAGTAGTAATCTATTGCCCGGCCATGGTGGCGTTCTGGACCGGATTGATGCGTTAATCTTGGCGTTACCACTGGCAATCCTCATTGACTTTGCAAGGGAATTTAGAATTAACCCATGAAACAAAAAATCACTATATTAGGATCGACAGGATCTATTGGTGTTTCCACTTTGGATGTCATTGCCAGACATTCCGACCGTTACCAAGTGGTCGCGTTGACGGCGCATAGCCGGGTTCAAGAACTTGCTAAACAGTGCATGCAATTTAGACCCAAGGTTGCGGTGGTTGGAAGTGCGGAGGCAGCCAGCGAACTGCAGTCACTACTATTTGCGCATGATCTCAATGTCAGTGTCCTATTTGGAACGGCTGCCATGTGTGAAGTCGCGCGCGACTGTGATGTTGTTATGGCGGCCATTGTCGGAGCGGCCGGATTAGCCCCGACAATGGCCGCGGCTGAAGCTGGAAAAAAAATATTATTGGCAAATAAAGAAGCTCTGGTAATGTCGGGGCAATTATTTATGGATGCTGTGCGATTAAGCGGCGCCGTATTGCTACCTATTGATAGCGAGCATAACGCCATTTTTCAATGCTTGCCGCGTCAGGTCTGTGATGGCAGATATCCTTCGAACAGTGAGCAAAACGGGGTGTCGAAGATACTGTTGACCGCTTCAGGTGGACCATTCCTAACCACGCCTTTAGACTCATTAAGAAAGGTTACTCCTGAACAAGCGATCGCACATCCCAACTGGGTGATGGGTAAGAAGATTTCGGTTGACTCTGCCACCATGATGAATAAGGGATTAGAAGTTATTGAGGCACATTGGTTATTCGGCATTCCCGTCGAGAAAATCGAAGTGCTGATTCATCCACAAAGTGTAATTCATTCTATGGTGTCTTATGTCGACGGTTCAATGTTGGCGCAATTGGGCAACCCAGATATGCGAACGCCAATTGCATATGGGCTGGCCTATCCGGAACGCATCAGTTCCGGTGTAGCGCAGCTCGACATGGCAAAGATCGCTTCGCTTCAATTTGAACAGCCCGACCTCAAAAGATTTCCTTGTTTGGCTATTTGCTTTGACGCTCTACGTGCTGGCGATACCGCTCCAGCCATTCTGAACGCAGCCAATGAAGTTGCAGTACAAGCATTTCTCGACAAGAAAATCGGCTTCTTAATGATTCCGGTATTAATCTCGGAGGTCATGAGCAAGATTACAAATCGCCGCGCCACAGAGCTACGCGGTGTGATGGAGCAGGATCTGTTAGCTCGTGAAGCAGCGAACCAATTTATTGCTATGCTATGACTTCAATTCATACTGTGCTCGCGTTCCTGGTGGCCCTGTGCGTTTTGATCGCTTTTCATGAGTTAGGCCATTATCTTGTCGCCCGTCTATGTAACGTAAAGGTGCTGCGGTTTTCTCTTGGAATAGGAAAAGTGCTATTTTCACGTCGATTTGGCGTTGATCAGACCGAATGGGTAATCTCTCTGTTGCCGTTAGGTGGTTACGTTAAGATGTTAGATCTACGTGATAGAGATAGTGAGCAAAGTCCCCTGCCGATTGAGCCAGCCGATTTAGCACGGGAATTTACCGGCCAGCCTGTTTGGAAAAGAATCGCCATTGTAGCGGCAGGTCCTACAGCCAATTTTCTTTTGGCGATTATTTTATTCTCTATTCTTTTCATGGTCGGAGTATCCGAGCCAATTGCTAAGCTCCGTCAACCAGAAAGATTTACCCCAGCCTATGAGACGGGCATACGGGGTAACGAGACCGTTATCGCAGTAAACGCTAAACCGATTCAGTTATGGTCCGAGTTACGTTGGGAGCTAATGCGCCTGGCAATGAATAAGCAACCTGCAACCTTAACATTGGCAGGAGAGTCATTTGGACAGCCGCGTCAAGTCATTCTATCGCTGGACCAATTTTCACACGACGAACTGCAAAGTAATTTTCTTAATAAGCTGGGGTTACATCTAGCATTTTCAAAAGCACAATTAGGCGAGGTTAAAGCTAATGGTTCTGCGATGAGGGCAGGATTGCAAAAGGGAGATATCGTACTTGAAATTGATAGAAAACAAATTGCAGATAGCTTCGACCTGGTAGAAACCGTTAGGGCTTCGCCCAATAAATTACTGCATTTTAGGGTTGATAGGTCAGGTGCGCTACGTGAATTTCTTGTTGTGCCCGACGCTGTAAATGACGAGTCAGGCGGACGATTCGGGAGACGATTAGTAGGGCAATTGAACGTGGAAGTACGTTCTCTGCCTGAAATGCAAAACCATCAAGATTCTTTCTTTGCCGCGGTTCAAAATGCGTCGCAACGTACTTGGGACACCAGTGTACTCATCCTGAAAACAATGGGAAGAATGGTGGTCGGGGAGGTTTCTCTAAAAAATGTTACCGGCCCGTTAACCATCGCTGACTATGCCGGGCAGTCCGCAAAAATTGGCTTGCTTAGTTATATCAGTTTTCTTGCTTTTATCAGTATTAGTCTAGGTGTAATGAATTTGCTGCCTATTCCTATATTGGATGGGGGACATTTGTTGTATTATTCGCTGGAAGTTTTAAGTGGGCGCCAAGTTTCACCACGAGTTTGGGAAATTGCCCAGCGTGCCGGGACAGCACTTCTGATGTTATTGATGGCGCTTGCCTTTTTTAATGACATCATGAGGTTGCTACCGCGGTAACTCTTATCGTTTGATTGACCGGTAGTCTAACCACAAAAATATTGCTAAAGAAATTTTACCAATGACATTACATTCAAAGCACTTTTCCTCTTTTCGTTTTTCACGTCACCTGAGTTCTATTTTGGTATCTGCCGGTTTATCCCTAGTCAGCAGTTCTGCTTCAGCCATTCAGCCATTTGTAGTCAAAGATATACGTGTGGAAGGAGCTCAGCGAACAGAGGCAGGGACGATTTTCAGTTACTTGCCTATTCGAATCGGAGAAACTTTCACCGATGACAAAAGTACTGCCGCCATTAAGTCGCTTTATGCAACGGGATTTTTCAAAGATATTCAAATTGAAGTCCAAGGTGACATTCTCATTATTGTGCTTGACGAGCGTCCGTCCGTCGGACTGCTGCAATTTACCGGAATGAAAGAGTTTGAAAAAGACGTGCTGATCACTGCGTTAAAAGAAATTGGGGTAGGTGAAGGCCGAATTTTTGATAAAGCATCAGTAGACCGCGCAGAACAAGAATTAAAGCGTCAGTATTTGGCTCGGGGCCTGTATGGAGTGCAAATTACTACCACTGTAACGCCAGTGGAGCGGAATAGGGTCAATGTCAGCTTTGTGATCGATGAGGGTGATGTTACTCGAATAAAAAAGATTAGTTTTATCGGTAACAAAGTTTTTACTGATAAGGAATTGGAGAGCGTAATTAGTTTACGCACTCCCGGTTGGTTTACTTGGTACAGCAAGTCGGACCAATATTCTAAACAAAAGCTTTCTGGTGACTTGGAATCACTAAATTCTTTTTATCAAAACCGTGGTTATATGGAGATGCATGTAGATTCAACGCAACTATCTATTTCTCCAGATAAAAAAAATATCTATATAACAATTAATTTAACTGAAGGCGAAAAATACACGGTAACCGGAATCCAGTTTGAGGGAGAAACTTTCGGTCGAGAAAATGAGCTCAAATCGTTATTTACGTTGAAAGCAGGAGAGATATATTCAGCCGCTAAATTAACTGAAAGTACCAAAAATGTCACCAACCGTATGGGAAATTTTGGCTATGCGTTTGCCAATGTCAATGTGAATCCCGAGGTAGACAGAAAAAAGAAAGAGGTATTCTTCAAAATTTTTCTTGATCCCGGCAAACGAGTATATGTTCGCAAGATTGGTTTTTCTGGGAATACCACTACACGCGACGAAGTTATCCGGCGTGAATTTCGTCAATTAGAAGGATCATGGTATGACAGGCAGAACATTAAGTTGTCCCGCGATCGAGTGGATAGACTAGGCTTTTTTAAAGAAGTAACTATTGAAACACCCGAAGTGGCCGGAACTACCGACCAAGTCGATGTTAATTTAAACGTAGTCGAAAACTCGACGGGCAATTTCACCATGGGTGCCAGTTTTTCTCAAGCTGAGCGTTTTGCTATTTCCGGGGGGGTATCAAAAAGCAATGCATTCGGTAGCGGCGACACGATAGCATTTAATGTAAATACCAGTAAATTTAATCGTTCGTTAGCCTTGTCGCGTTTTGAGCCTTATTTAACGGACGAAGGTATTAGTCGTAGTGAAGAAATATATTTGCGTACTAATACAGCTCCTGTTAATAACACAGGTAGTTTTCGGGTGCGCTCCTTGGGTGCTGACTTGAGGTTTGGTGTGCCATTTACAGAACTAGATACCATTTATTTTGGCTTGGGCGTAGAGCGTACTGATGTACAAACTTATGTTGGCAGTCCTTTCCGATATCAAAAATATGTAACCGATTTCGGAAATGGAAAAATTTTTTATGTTCCGGAAAATCCTGTAACCGGGGCTCCTTCTTATGTCAACCAAGTCCCAGGTATCGCAAACACACTCGCTTTTCCGTTAACAGCTGCATGGCAACGAGATAGTCGTGACAGCGCATTAACGCCAAGTGTTGGAGAATATCAGCGGGCCCACTTTGAGGTGTCTGCCATGGGGGATTTAAAATATGTGCGGGCCCTTTATAATCATCAATATTATCGACCGTTGTTTAAGAATTTTGTGACGCTGGCTTTAAACGGTGAGATTGGTTACGGGAGGGGATTAGGCGGTAGTCGTTTTCCTATTTTTAAGAATTGGTATGCGGGAGGAATAGGGTCGGTCCGTGGTTTTGATTCGGGTTCTTTGGGGGCGAAAGACCCTGTTACCGGTGACGCAACGGGTGGCGCATCCAGGCTAATCTTAAATGCTCAGCTGGAGTTTCCTTTCCCAGGGTCACCGAATGATCGTGGTTTGAGATGGTTTATTTTTGCCGATGCTGGGAATGTATATGAAGAAGGAGCCCCCTTCAAAGGTGCACTGAAAACATCGGTCGGTCTTGGAGTTACCTGGCTTTCACCAATGGGTCCGTTAAAATTGAGTTTGGCGAAGGCTCTTAATGCAAAGGACCTTGATAACAAAAAACCCTTTGATTTTCAAATTGGCGGAGGGTTCTAAAATCCGTTACCCAGAAGTTAGGACGGTTTTCTAATAGGGTAGCACAAGGGCGCCTGAGCTCAAGCCTTTCTGATGCCTGGGCTCTACTGTTTCAACAGTTGAAGTGTCTTTCGTAACCGGCTATGATGTGACGGTTTTGTACAAAATATTTTTGCGGAGAATTATCTTGAAACACTTTGCGATTTCATCGTTAATGCAATTATTGATGGCTTCTAGCTGTTTGTTAGTGATGTCGGGTGCGATTGCCGATGGAACAAAAATTGGTTATGTCAGTACGGAACGCATTTTGCGTGATTCTGAGCCCGCAAAAGCAGCAGAAGAGCGATTAGAAGACGAGTTCTCTACGCGTCGAAAAGAGTTGCAAGAATTCACCATTAAATTAAAAGCAATGGCAGAGAAATTAGACAAAGACTTACCCGTAATCTCTGAACCAGAGCGTTTGAAGCGCCAACGGGCATTGTCAGATACCGATCAAGATTTTCAACGTAAGCAGCGCGCTTATCGTGAAGACGTGAGTCAGCGTATGAATGAAGAAACCGCTAAGTTAAACGAACGTACCACAAAAATTATTAAGCAAATCGCAGAGGCAGAAAAGTATGATGCTATTTTGCAAGATGGCGTGTATTTCAGTCCCCGGATCGACATCACTGAAAAAGTAATGAAAGCACTGAATAAATAATGTCTGACCGAAATGGAATTCGGTTAGGTGAATTAGTTGAGCGGCTGGGCGGTCAACTAATAGGCGATGACAATTTAATTGTGAATGGTATTGCCCCCTTAGAGCAGGCTGAGGCAACAAATATCACTTTTCTTTCCAATTCCAAATTACGACAACAAGCCCGTAAAACTTTAGCCGCCGCTATCATTATTCATGAGGCCGATGTGGGATTTCTGCAGCCGGAATTCAAAGGTGGACTTATTTTAGTAGAAAATCCTTATGTATATTTCGCTAAAACGGCGCAATTTTTTGCTCAATCCGAGTTACAGAAGCAGCCAACTTTAGCTCCTGGTATTCATCCAAGTGCATGCGTTGATCCCAGTGCCCAAATCGCGGCGACTGCCGTAATTGGTCCATTAGTTTGTATTGAGTCACATGTAGTTATTGAAGATAACGTGCGGATTGATGGCGGCTGTTTTATTGGCCGTGGTGCACGAATAGGGGCACACAGTCATTTTTATGCCAATGTTAGCTGGCATCATGATTGTCGGATCGGTCGACATGCCATTGTTTATTCTGGTGCTGTTATTGGTAATGAGGGTTTCGGATTTGCAAACGATGCCGGGCGATGGATCAAAATTCCTCAGAGAGGCGGAGTAATAATTGGTGACGATGTAGAAATTGGCGCTAATACCTGTATCGATAGAGGTACTCTGACTGATACCATTATTGAAGATGGGGTCAAATTAGATAATCAGATTCAGATTGGCCATAATTGTTATATTGGTGCACACACCGCAATGGCCGGCTGTGTTGGAGTTGCAGGTAGCGCAAAAATAGGACGCCATTGCACCTTTGGTGGAGCTGCTATGGTGTTAGGACATTTAAATATCGCCGATAATGTTCACATTTCCGCTGGTAGTCTCGTGTCCCGATCTATTTCGGAACCAGGTCAGTATACGGGTTTTTTTCCTCTGGCTAAAAATGCCGATTGGGAAAAATCGGCTGCCATTGTTCGAAATCTGGATAGTTTGCGTGACAGAGTGCGCGCGCTGGAGAAAATGATTGAGTTGCCCACTAGTACACGTCAGGAATCTTCCGAGAACTGAAAAAAGAAAGTAATCATGAGTAGTTTAGATATTAACCAAATAAAAGAATATTTACCGCACCGATACCCCTTGCTGTTGGTAGATCGAGTGTTGAACTGGGAATCGGGTAAATCCATTACAGCAATAAAAAATGTAACAGCCAATGAAGAGTTTTTTAACGGCCATTTTCCGCATAAGCCGGTTATGCCAGGCGTGTTAATGATTGAAGCTATGGCACAAGCAGCGGCGTTATTATCATTTTTAACCCTCGGACAGAAACCCGACGATAATATGGTAGTGTATTTTTTAGGAATTGATAACGCGCGTTTCAAACGCCCTGTTGAGCCCGGTGATCAGCTTAGAATGGAAGTAGACATTGTTAAAGTAGCTCGGGGCGTTTGGAAATATAAAGCACGAGCATCGGTGGACGGACAATTAGCTGTCGAAGCGGATTTGATGTGTACAATGCGTGTACTTGATAATTCGCAGAGGCCAGCTTCACAAACTCCAGCGGAATTCGCTTAACACAATGGCGAAAATCCATGCAACCGCAATTATTGATAAAGGCGCAAGTCTAGATAGTTCTGTTGAGGTCGGTCCATATAGCGTTATCGGGCCGCATGTCCGAATTGATGCCGGCACTAAAATCAGCTCACATGTCATTATTGAAGGGCATACGAAAATTGGCTGTGATAATACTTTTTTTCAGTTTTCTTCCATAGGTTCAGCTCCGCAAGATAAAAAATATAACGGTGAGCCTACTTCTCTGGAAATCGGTGACCGTAATACCGTCCGTGAATTTTGCAGTTTTAATGTTGGTACGATTCAAGACGCCGGAGTAACTACAATTGGTCATGACAACTTGATGATGGCCTATGTGCATATTGCACATGATTGTAAGATTGGTAGTCATACTATTTTTGCGAATAATGCTACCCTTGCAGGGCATGTGGAAATAGCGGACTGGGTAATTTTGGGTGGGTTTGCTGCGGTCCATCAATTTTGTAAAGTCGGTGCGCATGCGATGTTAGGAATGAATACCAGCTTGACTCAAGATGTACCTCCGTTTGTAATGTTATCGGGTAATCCCGCCGCGGTGTATGGTCTGAATTTAGAGGGCCTGAAACGCCGTGGTTTTAGTCGTGAACAAATTAACGGTATTCGACACAGTTACAAGCTATTGTACAAATCAGGATTAACCTTGGCTGAAGCTAAAGTAGCAATTCATAAAGCGCACTCCGAACACCCGCTGGCCCAACAGCATATCCACCAAATGCAAGTATTCTTGGATAGATCTACACGCGGGCTTATTCGCTAATTCGATTAGAAAATTCATATCGCGAGACCTTCATTGAGACCCAATATCGCACTAGTTGCTGGCGAAAGTTCAGGCGATCTGTTGGGGAGCCGTTTATTATCCGGGTTACGTCGACAGCTACCGGATGCGAATATGCATGGTATCGGTGGCAAGCACATGGCTGAATACGGTTTTGTTTCTGATTATCCGATGGAAACACTTTCCGTACGTGGTTTGTTCGAAGTACTCATGCATTACCGCGAAATAAGCGCAGTTCAAAAGCAGTTGAGCAATCAGCTCATACTGGAACGCCCTGATATCTTTATCGGCGTTGACGCGCCGGATTTTAATTTTACAGTCGAGCGACGATTAAAAGAAGCGGGAATCCCTACAGTACATTTTATTGGTCCATCTATTTGGGCATGGCGCGGTAACCGGATAAAAAAAATTGCTAAATCGGTGTCCCATATGCTGGTGATTTTCCCATTTGAAACCGCGATTTACCAGGCCGCAAATATATCCGTCACTTACGTGGGCCATCCGCTAGCCGAAGTATTACCACTTGAGCCGGATATGTTGGCCGCACGTAAGGAGCTCGGTTTGTCACCTGCTGTTACAGTAGTGACAATTATGCCTGGTAGCCGTTTATCCGAACTTAATTTTCATACTGCTGCATTTGTGGGCGCTGTAAAATTGCTTTCTCAACGGGATCCAACTATACAGTTTGTGATCCCCATGGTCGGAGAAAAACAGCGTAATGTCTATATGCAGCAAGTAATTCTAAATAAATTACTGGACGTGCCCGTATTAGTTGTTGAGGGATGCTCCCATACTGCTATCACCGCTGCTAATTGTGTACTGGTTGCGGCGGGAACGGCAACATTGGAAGTAGCTTTGTTGAAAAAACCAATGGTAATTGCGTATAAGCAAACATGGGCGACTCACCAAATAATGCGTCATATGGCTTATCAACCATGGATAGGGTTACCGAATATTCTAGCGCGAGAATTTTTAGTTCCGGAATTTTTACAAGATGCAGCGACGCCTTTAGCGTTGGCGGATGCAATATGGGCCCAATTGCATGACGATAAGTTGGTTGAGCGATTGAAACAACGCTTTTTAGAAATGCACCATAGCTTGCTACGTGACAGTGCGCGCGAGAGTGCTCAAGCTATTTTACAAATCATTAAAAAATAAAATGTTTATAGATTCTCATTGTCATCTTGATTTTCCTGAATTATCAGCTAGATTGCCAGAGATTTTGGCGACGATGGAAGCTAATAAGGTGGGTCGTGCGTTATGTGTTGCGGTTAATTTACCTGATTTTCCACGGGTACGGGCATTGGCAGAGATTTACCCTCATTTATATGCATCGGTTGGGGTACATCCAGACTATGAGGAAACGCCAGAACCTACGGTGGAGCAACTAATCAGCTTAGCGAATCATCCAAAAGTCATCGCAATTGGGGAAACAGGACTGGATTATTTTCGATTAACTGGTGATCTGGAATGGCAGCGCAACCGTTTTCGTACGCATATCGAAGCATCCCGAAGGACCAAAAAACCCCTCATCATTCATACTCGCTCAGCGTCGGAGGACACCATTAAAATCATGCGTGATTCTGGTGCGGGAATTGAGCATGGTGGCGTTGGTGGCGTAATGCATTGCTTTACTGAAACGCTGGAAGTAGCCATGGCGGCTATTGATATGGGATTTTATATTTCATTCTCTGGTATTTTGACGTTCAAAAGCGCTAAACAAATTCAGGAAGTAGCAAAAGTAGTGCCGCTGGAAAGGATTTTGATTGAGACCGATTCACCTTATCTGGCACCCGTACCGCATCGCGGTAAAATGAATGAACCGGGCTGGGTAAAACATATAGCGGAGTATTTAGCTGATCTTAAACAAATTCCGCTGGTACAAATAGAGCAACAAACTACACAGAATTTTTTTGACCTTTTTAAGATTGCTTCTTAGAGACTTCGGATACTTGCTGCACGAGTCAACTATAGCTCCGCGCGGATAGTGTCGCGCGGATAGTGTCGCGCGGATAGTGTCGCACGGATAGTGTCGCACGGATAGTGTCGCGCGGATAGTGTCGCACGGATAGTGTCGCACGGATAGTGTCGCACGGATAGTGTCGCACGGAAAGCACCGCGTGGTGCGGCAATACTCATATACTCGAGTACATACCGGTTGCTGCGCTACGTGAGCCTTGTCCCTAGCTCGCTCCCTAAGGTCGTGTAGCGGTCTCTTAACGGAAATTAGTGGTCAGAAATTAAACGGAGAGGATTCATGTTTAGGCACGTGCAACCATACGCAGGAGATTCCATTTTGTCCCTGAATGAAACATTTGGAAAGGATCCTCGCGCAAACAAAATTAATCTTTCTATCGGTATCTATTTTGGCGATGATGGAAAAATTCCGATGTTACCGTCCGTGCGCGCTGCAGAATTACAAGTAGTAGCAGAAGCGGGTGCACGTCCTTATTTGCCGATGGAAGGCGCGGCAAATTTTCGTACAGCTGTTCAGCATTTATTATTTGGTGCTGATAACGCGGCCTTACAGGCTGGGCGAGTGGTGACAATTCAGACGGTAGGTTCTAGTGGTGGTTTAAAGGTGGGAGCTGATTTTATTAAGCACTACTTTCCCTCAAGTACTGTTTTGCTGAGTGACCCAACATGGGATAATCACCGTGCCGTATTTGAAGGTTCTGGTCTTAAAATAAGCACTTATCCTTATTACGATACGGAAACCGGCGGCTTGTGTTTTGACGCAATGTTGGCAGCTTTAGCCTCATCAGAACGCCAAAGTGTCGTTGTACTTCACGCGTGTTGTCATAACCCAACGGGTGTAGATTTATCTAAAGATCAATGGCAACGATTATTGCCTGTCTTACAGGAGCGCGAACTAATTCCTTTTCTTGATTTGGCGTATCAAGGATTTGGTGATGATATTCAGGAGGATGCATTTATCATCCGTTTACTAGCCGAGTCCGGTATGAGTTTTTTCGTTGCAAACTCTTTTTCTAAAAATATGGGTCTGTATGGTGAGCGTTGTGGTGCTTTAAGCGTAATT
The DNA here is from genome assembly GCA_021155915.1 of Solimicrobium sp. Lineage (GTDB taxonomy): Bacteria > Pseudomonadota > Gammaproteobacteria > Burkholderiales > Burkholderiaceae_D > Solimicrobium. Next base: position 68,750 of record JAJNBE010000029.1, read on the forward strand.
TGTCCCACTGAGGCGCAGACTGTGAACGTAATGGGGCAACTCAAAGCGATTGTGCGCCGAGATTATTCGAATCCACCCATGCACGGTGCTAAGATAGTGGCCCGCGTGCTTACCAATCCAGATTTGCGGCTACTGTGGGAAGCTGAAGTGGTGTCTATGCGTGAACGAATTCATGTAATGCGCAATCAATTGCACTATGCGCTTAGTTCAAAATGTTCAGGACGCGATTTTGATTATTTTTTAACGCAGCGAGGTATGTTTAGTTATACAGGGTTGAGCCCTCTTCAATGTGATCAGTTGAAAGATAGCTTTGGTGTGTACATTTTGCGTTCAGGCCGTATGTGTATGGCCGGTTTAAATTCACGGAATGTAGAAGCAACAGCAAGCGCCATAGCGGCGATAATAGTCTAATTTTGTATCTATTCTAAGAGACCTCCGCGTAACCTACTGCGCGAACCAAATACGGCGTTCGGGGTTACACACTGGTGCTCGCAATCCTCATGTAGTCAAGTACTTTTCGGTCGCTGCGCTCCGTGCCCCTTGTCTTTGGCTCGCTTACTACGGTTATGCAAAGGTCTCTCCGATAAAAAGGCTGCATATGAGTTACCTTCGGCCCTTTTTTCGCATGAGTTTAATTTACTTGATCAAAGCAAAGTTTAATTGCTTCATTAAAAGCTTCTTCTGCTGACATACCACTTTCCATCATACGGGTGATTTCTTCGGAGTGTTCACGAATATCGGAAGGCAAAATATCTCGGTTTGATTTGTAATAATCATATTTGGTCAAGGCGATTTGTTCTTTGATTTTCGTTAAAGCAGCCCCGCCCCTTGGACTGCCAGTCGCACTACTTTTAACCGTTCCGGCAACGCGCTTATTTCGTACTGATGCATTTTTTTTTGTTGGAGAATTAATTTGAATTAATAGGGCTTTGATTTGATCTAATGAGTAAATGGTGGAAGAGATCTCGTCATTAAATTCGTCCTCATCTGTTTGAATGAGCAAGTTACTGCTATTAAAAACAATTTTTTTACCGGCTGCATTCATGACTCGGTAATTAGGACCGTGAGTGGTACCGTTGATGGAAAACTGAGCGTTATTGCCATAACATTGCATTTTCTCGATAACATTTTCAAGATAAGCAGCGGACAAATTGGTTGCGTCACCATTCCAGCGTTTATGTCTTTTAGTATTCACGATGCGTTACTTCCCCCAAAAAATGTAAAAATAGACACAGACGCTAACTATAAAATAACATCGTATCGCCGTCTCTTGAAACTGCTATTATCCTTCCTCTTTAAATGATCTGCACAAAGTCAGGAAATTATATTTTGCTCGATAATACCCATTTCAAAAAGTCCCTTAGCAATTTTATACAGAAATATGGTCGATAAAAGGCTGTTGTCGGGACAGTATTCACAATTTACTTATCAGCTTACAAAACTTCGCTAGCATGGTCGGCCAAACGGGAACGTTCACCGCGTGCTAACGTGACGTGTCCGCTGTGCGACCAGCCCTTGAATCTGTCGACTATATAGGTTAATCCGCTAGAGCCTTCGGTTAGATATGGCGTATCAATTTGGGCAATATTTCCTAAACAAATGATCTTGGTACCCGGACCTGCTCGGGTAACTAACGTCTTTAGTTGTTTTGGTGTTAAATTTTGTGCTTCATCAATGATCAGAAATTTATTGACGAAAGTACGCCCGCGCATAAAGTTGAGCGATTTAATCTTTATTTTAGAACGAATCAAATCTTGTGTGGCCGCACGTCCCCAATCACCACCATCGTGGTCAGATTTATTGAGCACTTCTAAATTGTCATCAAATGCGCCCATCCATGGGGACATTTTTTCTTCCTCGGTACCTGGCAAGAAACCAATATCTTCGCCCACGGGAACGGTCACGCGTGTGACAATGATTTCGTTATACGTCTTAAATTCCAAAACTTGTGCTAAACCCGCGGCCAATGCTAACAAAGTTTTCCCGGTGCCTGCCTGGCCTAACAGAGTCACGAAATCGCAGTCGGGATCCATGAGCAAATTCAATGCAAAATTTTGTTCACGGTTGCGCGAAGAAACGCCCCAGACGCTATGTTTAGGATTGCTAAAGTCTCGTAAAGTTTGTAGTACAGCGGTTTTTCCGTTTATTTGACGGACCTGTCCATAAAACGACGCTTCACCATTATTCGGTTCAAGATAAACAAATTGATTGATTAGCAATGTGGGAATTAAGGGTCCCGCTACCCGATAAAATGTATTGCTAACGCCATGGTGATTTTCTTGCCAGGATTCCATGCCCTTACCGTGCTTATTCCAGAAATCCGCAGGCAGTTGCACCAGACCCGTGTATAGCAAATCCGAATCTTCCATGACATGGTCATTAAAATAATCTTCTGCGGGTAACCCCAAAGCGTGCGCTTTTATGCGCATATTAATATCTTTAGTAACCAGTACTACAGGCCGGTTTGGGTGTTCAATTTCGAGCGCGCGCACTACCGCTAAAATTTGATTGTCAGCTTTTCCTACGGGAAGTCCTTCTGGCAAGCTGACGTGCTGTAATTTAGTTTCAAACAGTAAATGTCCTCTGGCCTCCTTATTGCCTAGTTTAGATAACAAAATACCGTCGCCTATATTATGATTTTCCACATCAGCCACCAGCTGATCTAAAGAACGGGAGACTTGACGGACGTTGCGCGCTACCTCAGACATTCCTCTTTTATGATTATCTAATTCTTCAAGCGTAATCATAGGCAAGAAGATGTCATGCTCTTCAAATCGAAATAGACAGGAAGGGTCGTGCATTAATACATTGGTATCAAGAACAAATAACTTTGTGACACCAGCAGAATCGGCAGCTCGGCTGATGCCAGATTTATAGCGAGCTTCATTTGATCTACGTGGCGTAGCAGCTTTCTCTTCCAAAAAGGTAAATTTGGCACCAGAGGTTTTTTTTTGTAGTGGTGGTGCAGGTTTAGCCACGGCCGGCGCGCGATAATTTTCTGCTTTCGTTGCTACCGTTGGCTTGACAAGTATTGCTGGCTTGGATGGGGCTTTTCGTTGCGTTACTACCGGGAGAGCGGCCTGATTCGTTATCGGTTTTATTGCGGCACCCGGACTTATCTTCGTAGTGACTTTTGGATAATCTTCTTTAGGCAAAATTGCAGCCGGTTTTGTTGGCATTTTGGGTAATGGCATTAGGACCTCAAAGTAAGCGGATAAAAATTAAAAGGCTGATTTAAACATTCATAAGTATCAAAAAAAATCCAGCTAAGGAATGATTTCATCGGTTCTTAAATGATTGACTTGTGCAGGTATTTACAAATTCCAGAACTTCATTGACATGGTTATTTACTTTAACAGTTCGCCATTCCTTCACTATCTGCCCGCTACTGTTAATTAAAAAAGTGCTGCGTTCAATCCCGCGTACTTTTTTACCATACATATTTTTTATTTTCATCACATCAAATAGCGTGCAAATAATTTCATCGGGATCGGATATTAGTTCAAAGGGTAACTCGAGCTTGCTTTTGAAATTCTCATGTGAGCGAAGGCTGTCACGGCTGAGCCCAAAAACCTCCGTATTGGCTCCCATAAACTGGGAGTATAAATCACGGAACGCTATATTTTCCGTGGTACAGCCAGGTGTATTGTCTTTAGGATAAAAAAACAGGACAACATTTTTTCCTGCCAGATCAGACAAGGTAAAGATTCTACCGCTTGTCATTGCAATGGAAAAATCGGTCACGCTCTGATTAAGGCTAAATGTCACCATATTCTCCTGTTAGTTTTAAATCCTTAATAAATTCACCTAGGATTATTTTTTAAGTCTTAAACAACAATGAAATCGTCAGATTGGCCAGGTTTAGGGGTCGTTTTAATGGCCCTGTAATAGCTGTGTTGGGAGTATAAGGTAGCGGTCTTTTATCGAGCTGTTATATGATATTAAATTGATAACCTTGTATTTGTCACACAGCAATCAGTACGAAGATTGGGGCAACTTTTTGTCCTTCAAGTTCGGCATGCAAAGTAAAGAGATGAACACACCGCTGTCTTATCAATTTATAAATATATTTTGGAGTACTGCAGATAAGTTCTTTCGACATTAACAGCTCCCCCTGATAAGTTCATATAATCCAAATTTCACGTTAATGCAACTAAGAATACTTCTTTCAAAGTTAGCGGGCCGCACCCAGACCTTAAGTTCAAGATCATAGCGCTTTCTTCAGAGTATATTTTCGGAGTTGGTAATGACCTACCTGCTACTTTGAAAGCTTATGCTCAAGGATTATGACCAAAGCATATGTGTGGGATCCGAGTTTGTTTATTGATAAGGAAGCTGGTGAAGATGGCTTTTATAAAAATCATTTTAATTACTGAATTGGTATGCTCAATAATACGACCGAGCCTTCTCACTGTACCGCTGTGATTAATAGCCTTATGAAGTAATATATGGCGAAGAATGGATGCGTGGTCCGTCTAACAGCATTATTGTTGAGTAGTTATTTATTAATGCTGGGAATAATGGCGAAGGGTTTGAAATCCTGAACCTTACCAAATTTTTTTGCACGTTTTTCAGTAAAATTGCTGGACGGCGGTTGCCGATTGGTGCACCACACATAGAGCACCCGGCCATTCTCCTAAATTGGTCGATTGACCACTTGGTATCTTCGCTAACTGAGACCTCTAAACAACCATAGCGAGCGAGCCAAAGACAAGGCGCACGGAGCGCAGCAACCGGAATGTACGTAGGTACATGAGGATTGTGAGCACCGCGCAACGCTGTATTTGACTCGCGCAGTAGGTTGTGCAGAGGTCTCAACTGTAAAAATAATCTGGAATTTTGCCCTTTGCTAGTATCACAGTCGGTTTTTCTCGAGAATCAAAGCCAGCGCTACTTTACGTCCTTCTGTCATTAAAATATTGTAAGTGCGACAAGCCGCTTGACTATCCATATATTCAACACCGATGTGTTGACTAATTAGACAAGCCGATAGCCTCGGATGCGCGAAGTGTTGCTTGGTACCAGTACCAACAATCACCACATCAGGATGGAACACGGCAATCGCTTTGAAGTGCTCTTCATTTAACGTCGAGAAACCTTCAACAGGCCAGACGATAGGTGGTAGCTCAGGTAAAACGATTAGGCTATGCGTGAATCTGACTGCATTAATTTCAACGCTACTTTCATCGTAGGCGGTGACGGTCTGATAGGATTGATTTTTGATATTTTGTAGCTTCATTTGATTTGAGCAAGGCGTC
>JAJNBE010000095.1 GCA_021155915.1 Solimicrobium sp.
AGGTGACGTGAACTGGCTTGCGGCTGGGAACGGCTCGGATGGTGTAGCCAATACCGTAACAAGCGCGAACCCATGCTCGTGCAACAGTGATCAAGTAGGGAAAATAGTGTAGGAGATTCTTGTCCGCGAATAGTTTCAGTGAGCTCCAGATTGCGTCTGGTAACTGCGTCTAAGCCAACGAATTCATCGGTAGCCTCTACGGTCAATCTATTGATGTGATTAAGATTTTTTCCTTGTGTGGCCTCTGCGTAGCGCAATAATGCCCCCGCCGCGCTTATTGCTGCGTTGATGTTTTCTGCGCCAAATCCACTTAGATTGACTACACCCAATTGTTCTTGCAGTGCTTTTTTTGCCTGTTCAAAATTGAAATGCCAAGAGGGTAGACTGGAGAGCTTACACGGTAATTTAGTTAAGAATTCGCAATATTGGTCCAATTGATCCACATCACCAGCATACAGAATTTCCGCTGCAGCAATGCGTTCGCACTCTTGTAATAAAAGCTGGGAAAAATTGGTATCCAACGCGTTAATTTCTAATAATTTTAATGCTCCGCTGGAAAGCGATAACCAGGCCAACCCTAAGGTAACCTGCTTGCGTTGACGGGTGAGATAAATCGCTAACAAGGGACGTTCTGATTTGGCCGGTAGCAGATCAGACTCGGTTAGGGTGCCTGGCGTCACTACTCGGATAACTTTGCGCTCTACCGGGCCTTTGGAGGTCGCTGGATCCCCAATTTGTTCACAGATGGCAATTGACTCGCCGGATTTCAGCAGTTTAGCTAAATAGCTATCGATGGAATGGAAAGGTACACCTGCCATCTTGATCGGGGCACCATTCGAATTCCCCCGATGAGTCAGGGTAATGCCTATTAGACGTGAGGCTTTTTCTGCGTCCTCAAAAAATAACTCATAAAAGTCTCCCATGCGATACAACACTAAGGTATCCGGATAGTCTGCTTTTATACGCAGATACTGCTGCATCATAGGGGTGTGCTCTGCGATGTTAGAGGGTTTTCCTTCTCTCACAACTGTCTTTTCGCTATCTGCCACGGGTGTCTGCTCTGTCGCCATTAGTTAATATGAGGGCTATTGTAATCTAACGATCTTAATTGAATCCATTCAAAGTGAAGACACAAGTGGCTTTCTTAAAATTATCCATAACTGTTCAAAATTTGTTTTATCAAGTTCAAAGGGTTCGGTGGAAATCGTGAGGCTAACTCTCGGCGACCATTTTGTCAGCTAAAATTAGTCAAAAATTGTAGCGTGCTAGGCAAATGAACGCCCTTAATCATAGGCTTGTACGATGCATTTCAACCCGTCGCACAGCATCAAGGTTTAACAAAGCATTCGTATAAAGCGTGCGGATGCATGACATCTACTTCGGCTAACGTATTGAACTACTCTTTAAAAAATTTGGCTCGGCTTTATATTTTGTTGAAGAAGTCCTTAAACGGGAATGGAGGGCAATCTCGCCTAAGCCAATGTGGATATCCTCAATAGTAATGATCAATCATTCCGCATACCCTGCCTCTATTCCAATCTTTGAACGGATGCCACAGCGGTGCCCCACACCAAATTATACTTATGCAAATCATACTTCAGAGCACAGTGCCCCAGCAATTTGAATGGACAAAACTCCCCGATGATCTTTGTAAAGAAATTTACAATTACCCGTCACCGGCAACTCTTTACGCCTTATCTTGCACAAACACGTCCGAAAATACTCGCTTCTATAAATTCATATCTATATCAGAGCAAGTCAAAATTTTTTTAGCACGTAACTCTATCGATCAACAAATTAAATTTAATTCGACATTTATTCTTTTTCTTTTTAAAGCCGGCTTGCAGTAGTCCTGCTGAAATAGTTGCGGAATTTCCAGCATGTAGGCAGGGATTTAAGGCATGAGGGAATAGTGGCCGAGAGTATGGGAACAAGACGCATGGCGTTAACAACGATTTTGCACTAAAACGAATAAGAGATGGGAAAGAGACTTTTGCAAGCGTCTACCACACAGTTAGCGAAAAACAGAGAGGAGTTGAAGATCTTCTAACAGCCTAACCATCAATCTAGGTGAGGAAACCTTCTTTCTAAGAATTATCAAGGAGAGAAAAGAGAAAAATGTTCTTTCTTATATAAAAATGGAAGCAATCTCTATTATTTTCTTGTAGAATACGCCGCTGGAGTTGAAGGCCGCAGGTAAGAAACTGGGCGACTGGGCTAGTCGCTTTTATTTTTTCCGTGCGGTGTACGTATCGCGAGAATGGCGAAATTGGTAGACGCACCAGGTTTAGGTCCTGACGCCAGAAATGGTGTGGGGGTTCGAGTCCCCCTTCTCGCACCACATTATTATTTGTTTACAATTTATTTGGACGATTAAATGGCAACTACTGTTGAAACATTGGGGAAATTGGAGCGCCGTCTGACACTCACAGTGCCAGTAGCCGATGTGCGCGCAGAGGTTGAAAAGCGCTTAAAAGTACGAGCTCGTACATTTAAAGCGCCTGGTTTTCGGCCGGGTAAAGTACCAATGAAAATGGTCGCTGCGCAATATGGTTATCAAGTAGAAAATGAGGTATTAAACGATAAGGTGGGCAGTGCATTTAGCAGCGCCGCCAATGAAAACAATTTACGCGTCGCCGGTTATCCAAATATCGAGCCTAAAGCAAGTGAAGGCAACGAGGAAGGGCACGTGGTTTTTGAGGCGGTATTTGAAGTTTATCCGGAAGTAACTATCGGAGATTTGGCAACAGCTGAAGTAACTCAAGTTAAAGCTCCAGTCAGTGATGCTGAAATTGATAAAACCATCAACATTTTGCGTAAGCAACGCGCCCACTTTCATGTTAAAGGTGAGGCCTGTGAACACGGTCCTGACGCTGAGAGAGTTTCGACAGAATCTTTTGCTGAGAATGGTGATCGTGCTACGGTCGATTTTGTTGGAACCATTGACGGAATTGAATTTCAAGGCGGCAAAGCGGATGGGTTCGTTTTTGTATTGGGTGAAGGGCGCATGTTGCCCGAGTTTGAAGAAGCGACTTTGGGTTTGAAATTGCACGAGTCTAAAGTATTTCAAATGACTTTCCCGGCGGATTATCGCAATAAAGAGGTTGCAGGAAAAACAGCGGAATTTACAGTTACGTTAAAGAATTTGGAAGTAGCTCATTTGCCTGAGATAGATGCAGAGTTTGCCAAAATGTTAGGGATGCAAGATGGTGACTTAGTCAAAATGCGCGGAGACATTAAAGAAAATTTAGAACGCGAAGTCGGTGGCCGCACAAAAGCGGAAACAAAAAATAGCGTAATGGACGCGCTGTTGAAAATATGTGAATTCGACGTTCCGAATGTGCTGATTAAGAAAGAAGCGGAGCGCCTAGTCGAGATAGCCCGAAAAGATTTGGAGCAACGGGGCAATAACATGAAAGATGTTCCCGTTCCCGTCGATCTATTTAATGCGCAGGCAGAACGTCGGGTACGTTTAGGGCTTATTCTTGCAGAAATAGTTAAGGCAAACAATTTAAAAGCAACTTACGAGCAAGTAGAAGCTCAAGTAGCGGATTTTGCAAAGAGTTACGAAGATCCAAAACAAGTGATGCGCTATTATTTTAATGACCGGAATCGTTTAGCGGAAGTAGAAGCGCTTGTGTTAGAAGAAAATGTCGTAAGCTATGTGCTCGGAAAAGCGAAAGTAACGGATAAGGTCGTTACGTTTGATGAGTTAATGGGTAATCAGGCGTAGGCATAATGAGTGCGTTATAGAAATAAATCTCGGGAAAATAGATGATAAATACTGAAATGCTTGGAATGATTCCAATGGTGGTAGAGCAAAGTGGCCGTGGTGAGCGGTCATTTGATATTTATTCTCGTTTGCTAAAAGATCGTATCATTTTTCTAGTGGGCCCAGTGACTGATCAAACAGCCAATCTCGTAGTGGCACAATTATTGTTTTTAGAAAGTGAGAACCCTGATAAAGACATCTCGCTTTATATTAATTCGCCGGGCGGTTCGGTTACGGCCGGGTTAGCTATTTATGATACCATGCAGTTTATCAAGCCAGATGTCTCAACCTTATGCAATGGAATTGCTGCCTCAATGGGCGCTTTTTTATTAGCTGCTGGAACTAAAGGAAAACGGTTATCGTTACCCAATTCACGCATTATGATTCATCAACCTTCAGGCGGGGCGCAAGGTCAGGCCTCTGATATTGAAATTCAGGCTCGGGAGATACTTTATTTGCGTGCACGAATTAATCATATGTTGTCCGCGCACACTGGTAAATCGGTTGAACAGCTTGCTAAAGATACAGATCGTGATAATTTTATGTCGGGTGAAGAGGCTGTCGAATATGGCTTGGTTGATAAAGTGATGCTTCATCGGGCTTAGCTTTCGAAGTGCCTAGCGGATTAGGATCAGTGTTTGAAAAAATTTTGATAATCCATATTTCACCGCATTTTAGACAATTTTCGTCAGTGACACAGAAACTCTACAAAAATTGTCCTATTTTGGCTTTTTTTCGTATCAATAGAATAGGTTCGGCAGGCACCCAGTGTGAATGAAACGCCCGGCAGGGCGTTTTTTGTTTTTCTATTCTGTTTTTGATTTTATTTCAATGGAATTTTCCATTTTTTTCTCCTCTGGACGCTACCGTAATTAAAAATCGTGCTAAATCGCGATGACGCGATGACGAATGGTGTAATTACAGGTAATATCGAACTACTTCTTACTCTAAAAATTCGTATCATGACAGATAAAAAATCCCCTGTTGGTGAAAAATTGCTCTATTGCTCATTTTGTGGCAAGAGCCAACATGAAGTTAAAAAATTAATTGCCGGACCCTCTGTATTTATCTGTGATGAATGCATTGACCTTTGTAACGATATTATCCATGACGAGATTTCAAATATTGAAACCATTGGTGGTGCAAAAGCGGATTTACCAACGCCGTCTGAAATCTGTGATCTTTTAAATCAGTATGTTATTGGACAAGCAACAGCAAAACGTATCTTGTCAGTAGCGGTATACAACCACTATAAGCGCCTGAAATACTTGGGTAAAAAAGATGATGTCGAACTTGCTAAAAGCAATATCTTATTAATCGGACCTACCGGTTCGGGAAAAACTTTGTTAGCACAGACGTTAGCACGAATGTTAAACGTTCCTTTCGTTATCGCGGATGCAACAACGTTAACCGAAGCAGGTTATGTCGGCGAAGACGTAGAGAACATTATTCAGAAATTATTGCAGAATTGCAATTATGAAGTAGAAAAAGCACAAAAAGGGATCGTTTATATTGATGAGATTGATAAGATTTCTCGTAAATCAGATAATCCATCGATCACGCGCGACGTGTCTGGTGAAGGTGTGCAGCAAGCGCTGTTAAAATTGATTGAAGGGACGATTGCTTCAGTGCCTCCTCAAGGGGGCCGAAAGCACCCAAATCAAGATTTTGTGCAAATTGATACCACGAATATCATGTTTATTTGTGGGGGTGCTTTTGATGGGTTAGCTAAACTTATTTCCAATCGTTCAGATAAAGGGGGTATTGGATTTTCTGCCAGTGTGAAGAGTAAGGTTGACGTGGCATCTAATCAACATCTGCAGGAGGTGGAACCAGAAGATTTGATCAAATTTGGATTAATACCTGAGCTGGTTGGCCGACTACCGGTAGTGGCGACTTTAAACGAATTAGATGAAGATGCTCTAATCCGGATCTTGATAGAGCCTAAAAATGCTTTAATCAAGCAATATTCCAAGTTGCTTGAAATGGAAGGCGCAGAATTAGATATTCGTCCATCTGCTTTACATGCTATTGCTAAAAAAGCGATTTTGCGTAAAGCAGGAGCTCGGGGCCTGCGTTCGATACTGGAGCATGTGCTGCTCGACGTCATGTACGATTTGCCTAGTGAGCAAGATGTGGCCAAAGTCGTTATTGATGAAAATACTATTACCCAGGGCGCTAAACCGATCTTAATTTACCATGATAAGCCCAGGGCTTCAGGTACAAATTAAATAGGTTGGTATAAGGACTTGTCCCGTTAAAAGTGTCGTCCTTTGTAACGGGAAAATAGTCACAACCTTATCCCTGTCGAAAATATGTCGTCCTGAGATAAGGGAGACCTCTGCATAACCGTAGCGAGCGAGTCAAAGTCAAGGCGCAAGGAGTGCAGCACCCGGAATGTACTTGAGTACATGAGGATTGCGAGCACCGCGCAACGCCGAATTTGGCTCGCGCAGTAGATTATGCAGAGGTCTCTAAGGGTGAAGGTAAGTGTTTAAATTTGGATAGGGGTTGATATTTAATGATTTATGCCAACATGGTTTTAGACTTGATCAAATAAGGTACCCGATGTCTCCTACTACAGAACAATCTCAGTTGCCATTATTGCCTTTGCGCGATGTGGTGGTGTTTCCCCATATGGTGATTCCACTTTTTGTTGGGCGGCCAAAATCAATAAAAGCTCTCGAAGAGGCAATGGAGAAAGGAAAAAGCATTTTATTGGCAGCACAAAAAACAGCCGCTAAAGATGAACCTTCCGCTGAAGACATTTACGAAATTGGTTGTGTTGCAAATATTTTGCAAATGCTCAAGTTGCCAGACGGCACGGTCAAAGTGTTGGTCGAAGGTGTGCAACGCGCAAGGATTAGTCATATTCGTGAGCTTGATACCCATTTTGTGGCGAACCTTATTCCGATTGCCACTGAGGAAAGTGATGACTCTGAAGTAGAGGCAATGCGACGTGCTATTGTTCAGCAGTTCGATCAATACGTAAAATTAAATAAAAAAATTCCTCCTGAAATATTGGCTTCCCTATCAGGAATCGATGATGCTGGCCGTTTAGCAGATACTGTCGCAGCACATTTGCCCCTTAAACTCGACCAGAAACAAGAAATATTAGAAATTTTTGGCATTGCTAAACGTCTTGAACACTTGCTTGGTCAGCTAGAAGGGGAATTGGACATATTGCAGGTTGAAAAGCGTATCCGTGGTCGTGTAAAGCGTCAGATGGAAAAATCACAGCGTGAGTATTATTTGAATGAGCAAGTAAAGGCTATTCAGAAAGAGTTAGGAGAGGCGGAGGACGGTGCTGACTTAGAAGAATTCGATAAACGAATCATAGCGGCGAAAATGCCCAAAGAGGCTAAAGATAAGGCAATGTCCGAATTGAAAAAACTGAAGCTTATGTCGCCTATGGCAGCAGAAGCGACAGTGGTCCGTAACTATATCGACACGCTGATAAATCTCCCGTGGAAAAAGAAATCAAAAGTAACTCATGACTTAATGAATGCTGAAAAAGTGTTGGATGCGGATCATTATGGTTTAGAGAAGGTCAAAGAGCGTGTATTAGAATACCTGGCTGTACAGCAGCGAGTAGATAAACTTAAAGCTCCTATTTTATGCTTTGTAGGCCCCCCGGGCGTAGGTAAAACTTCCCTTGGGCAGTCCATCGCCCGCGCTACTAATCGAAAATTTGTTCGTATGGCATTGGGTGGCGTCCGTGATGAGGCAGAAATCCGGGGGCATCGTCGTACCTACATTGGTTCAATGCCCGGTAAAATTATCCAAAGCTTGTCAAAAATCGGGGTGCGTAATCCTTTATTTCTGCTTGATGAAGTCGATAAAATGGGTGCCGATTTCCGGGGTGACCCATCTTCAGCGCTGCTGGAAGTATTAGATCCTGAACAAAATCACACTTTTGCTGATCATTATCTAGAAGTAGATTTTGATTTATCTGATGTCATGTTTGTGGCAACTTCTAACTCATACAATATTCCTCCTGCCTTGCTTGACAGAATGGAAGTGATCCGTTTGTCGGGTTATACAGAGGATGAAAAAAATAGTATCGCACAACGATATTTAATACCAAAGCAAATAAGAAACAATGGTTTAAAACAGGATGAAATTGCTATTTCTGAAACTGCTATTCGCGACATTATTCGTTATTACACACGTGAGGCGGGAGTCCGCGCGTTAGAACGCGAAATTTCTAAAATTTGTCGTAAAGTAGTTAAGATGCTTTTATTGAAGAGGCAAGTTAGAAAGGTGATGATTACTTCCAAGAATTTGGATAAATATCTCGGTGTCAGACGTTACGATTTCGGTATTGCAGTCAAAGAAAACCAAGTTGGCCAGGTGGTGGGTCTGGCTTGGACGGAAGTCGGTGGTGATCTGCTGACCATTGAAGCGGTGTCAATGTCAGGCAAAGGCAATATTATTCGTACCGGCACTTTGGGTGACGTTATGAAAGAGTCGATTGAAGCTGCACGTACTGTTGTACGTAGCCGTTCAAAACGTTTGGGAATTAAAGCGGATGTCTTTGAAAAGACGGATGTTCATATTCATGTGCCTGAAGGAGCAACACCTAAAGACGGTCCCTCAGCGGGCATCGCCATGACTACCGCCTTGGTTTCTATCTTTACTGGCATTCCGATTAGAGCCGATGTGGCGATGACCGGCGAAATTACGCTGCGCGGTGAAGTTTTGCCGATTGGTGGCCTGAAAGAAAAATTATTAGCGGCGCACCGTGGAGGAATTAAAACCGTCATTATTCCTGAAGAGAATGCTAAAGATTTGGTGGAAATTCCAGATAATGTGAAAAATTGTCTGGAAATTATTCCCGTGCGCTGGATAGATCGTGTATTGGAAATTGCATTGGAACGGCAACCCACTCCGCTAGTGGAGGAGGATCAGCTAGTCAATGCGACCTCGGCAACTGTACCGGAAAGCACTGTTGATCCGGTATTGAAGCACTAGCGAAAGTAATGTACATAATAAAAACGCCCGAAAGGGCGTTTTTATTATGCTTATGCTGTTTTTGATTGGTAATCACTTTATCTTAAAACCCACTAGAAGCAATAGTCAGTTGCTTGGGAATGGTGTGTAAATTTGTGACGATGCGGTGAGAGATGTAACGAAGAAGTTCGTTCCATTTAGATACCGTTGGGAACTGCTCTGCAACTCGTTTTATATGGCCGAGAGCAGCACGAATATGGGTGATCAACATTTTGATAGTGTTAGATTTGGCATGCAGCGGCGTCAGATAAAGTTGAGTCTGACCTGCATGATTAGCCGCTTTTCCGACGGCGGCT
>JAJNBE010000096.1 GCA_021155915.1 Solimicrobium sp.
AGCGCTTGATGGTTAAGTTGCTTAGACATTGCCCAGGAAGCACGCTTAAGTTTCTGGTAACAGTTATGGAATATGAATATTTCACTGCTCGAGACACATTGATTTAACCTATTTGGAGTTCATCTATGAAAAAGAAATTACCGAGTTCATCTATCAGTTTAACAAGATCGACATTAAAGTTATACAACGTATATAACGCCGTATTTTTATCTATTTCCATGCTGGCTGCAGGTTCTGCAGCAGCTAATACAGAGGACTTTCCTCAGTATGAGGGGTTCACATTGGAAACGCTGGCGTTAAAAGGCGATCACGTAAATGGTGATTTACTTACCCTTACTTATAAGAATAAAGAAGGAAAAATAATTGTGAAGAGTGGCGCTCTTTCTCTTTCGGGAGAAAGTGCTACTTCCTACGTAATTACTCCTGTTGTTTCAGAAGATTGGGATAATGGTCTGATTTGTAAGATGCCGTGCGAAATTCAGGTTATTAAAAATGGAGTAAAGAGCAAATTAACGAAAAACGATTTAAAAAAAATTGAATGGATAAAACTATATCCAAATTCGAATCAAGTCGAAACGCTGAAAAAAGAGATTTCAGATATTGAGAACGAGATAATGAAGTTGGCCGAAAGTGAGGATTTAAAGAATATTAAAGCCGAGCGGCGTTTAAATGTTCTTGGTGCGCAGCGCGCTCAAAAAATGAATCTTTTACAGTATATCCAGAGTTTCCCCAAAAAAACTGATCTGGAAACAGAGAGTCAAGACCTTAAACAAAGGCAAAGGATGGATAAGTTATATGAGGAGGGTAATTTTGCCGATCCTTTAATTTCGTTAGGTTATGAAGCTTTGGCGACGGAATACAAACAGAAGATGTATTTGCTGCAGTTTTTTCAAGGCATACCCGAAAAAGTTGTTCTGGAAAAAGAGTTTGAAAATCTTTTCAAAAAAATAAGCCGGTATATAGGTGACGGTATGACTGACGTTGGTCAAGATTTAAAGGATCCTAAAAATTTAGCGATGTTTAATATCATGGTTTTTGAAGCACTTCGTAAACAGGCACTTTTAGAGTTCCTTTATACTCCAACAACTTTGGATGAACAGAGGGTTGAGTTTCGGCTACAGGAGATGAGAGAGGCGGAAAATGCGGATGTCCACGATGAATTTTATGAGTCAAGATATGAGAGATCTGCTTATAAATACTTTTGGAATTATGAACTTCTGAAATATATTCAAGATCCGTCCAGAGAAATTAGCTTGAAAAACGAACTTCCAGATCTTGATGAGAAACTTGATAATCTCAGTAAAAAACTTGATTTCAGTAATCCTAAAGATGTGGCGAGATATTTAGTAATGACTCAACAGTACAATATCAAAATAGATATGTTGCAGTTAATTAGATGGAAAAATGCTTATTCTCAAAAAAGTTGACGAGAATGTGCCATTTCAGGTTGAGTTTATAGGAATAACAAATATCTGAAGTTAGGATTTAAATTTAAAAATTCCGTGCGACCTTAATATCGCACGGAATTTTTTTCGTGTCTTATTCTGTGGGAATATTGGAGTAATACTACAAATTGTGAGGTGTGGAAAAAACGCCATCCGGCGATCCCTTGCCCTTTTTGGAATTACTTTCAATGACGGAGAGTTCTAATTGTTAAAATGGGGGCTGTCAACTCACTCGGGTCAACGGTAATTCAAATTTTGATGTAATAGCTACCATAAATTTCTTAGTGCAACGTACCTGGGAAAGCGCTGTTAATTGACTTTTTATTACTTGCTATTCGTGAGCATTTCCACAAATCATAAATTGTGAATTACGTTTTGCATTAATCTGCGCCAGTCCATAGAACGGGCAGCGGTAATATGTTACTTGCCAATGACGTGCTAATGCTCAACAATAACGTAAGCGCTTTCACTGCTTGGAGACCGAGGAAGTGATATCTAATATAGGCGCGTAGCTAGTGACAAGGGCAAGTTTTTTCCATCAATTTGGCTCAGGGCCTCTTACCTGGTACCTATTAATATTTTAATAGTTTAGATGCCGTATTGTCTTGAGTAAATACTGGAAATTGTGTTCCAATGCATTAAGAGTTGGGGGCTGAAGAATTTGCGGTGAAATTATCCACGTAAGTTTCAAGGTGGACCATATTGATGGATCCCACGATCAATAACTGTAATTATTTTCCGTATATGGTGTATTACGGATAACGTTTGATAATTAAGTTACTTATTCTTTGCCCAGAAAGCATGCTTAAATTTTTGGTAACAGTTATGGAAGATAATGTTTCCGTGTTCTAAATCACATTGAATTAATCTATCGGAGTTAGCCTATGAAAAAGAAATCGTCCAGTTCTTCAATTATCTCCTTAACCAGAATGACATCAAAGTTATATAACGTATATAGCGCTATATTTTTATCCATTTCCATGTCGGTAGCAGGTTCAGCAGCAGCTAATACAGAAGACTTTCCTCAGTATGATGGGCTCACATTGGAAACAGTGGCGTTAAAAAGCGATCATGTAAATGGTGATTCTTTTACTCTTACTTATAAGAATGAGGAAGGAAAAATTATCGTTAAGAGCAGAGCTCTCACTGCTTCCGGAATAAATGCCCAGTCCTACGCAATTACACCTGTTGTTTCAGAAGATTGGGACAATGGTTTAATCTGTAAGATGCCGTGCGAGGTTCAAGTTATTAAAAATGGACTAAAGAGTAAGTTAACCAAGAATGATTTTAAAAATGTTGAATGGGTCAAATCATACCCAAATTCGAATCAAATTGAAGCGCTGAAAAAAGAAATTTTAGACATTGAGAAGGAGATAATGAGGTTGGTCGAAAGTGAGGATTTAAAGAATATAAAAGCAGAGCGGCGGCTAAAGGTTCTGGGTGCGCAGCGCGCTCAAAAAATGAATCTTTTACAGTATATCCAGAGTTTCCCTAAAAAGTCTGATCTGGAATTAGAGAGCCAAGATCTTGAGCAAAGGATGGGTAAGTTATATGATGAGGGTGATTTTACCGATCCTTTGGTTTCGTTGCGTTATGTAGCTTTGGCTTCGGAATACAACCAGAAAATGTATTTGTTGCAGTTTTTTCAAGGCATACCTGAAAAAGCTATTCTGAATAAAGAGCTTGATAAGCTTGAGGGACGTATGGCGGATATTACATGGGACTATGATCCTGCTATGGATTTAAGTAACCCTAAAATTTTTGCGCATTTCGATAATGTTATGGGTGCAGAAGTTTTTCGGAAACGGAAATTTGCAGAGTTTCTATATCCGCCGGACAGTTTGAATCTAGAAGGGTATGTGGAGGTGAGGCTAGAGGGGATGAAATTTTGGGAAAATTCTAACGACAATGATGAATTGTATGAGCAATATAGGTTAGCGGCTCAGGAGTACTTCTGGACTAATGAACTTGTGAAATATATTCAAGATCCGTCCAGAGAAATTAGCTTGAAAAACGAACTTCCAGATCTTGATGAGAAGCTCGATAATCTCCGTAAAAAACTTGATTTCAGTAATCCTAAAGATGTGGCGAGATATTTAGTTATGACTCAACAGTACAATCTCAAAATAGATATGTTGCAGTTAATTAGATGGAAAAATGCTTATTCTCAAAAAAGTTGACGAGAAGGTACAAGTTCTCATTGAGTCGGGTGGAATAAAAACTCTGTGCGGTCTTAACATCGTGCTGGGTTTTTTGTCTTTTATTCTGTGAAGAAGTACTACAAGTTGGTAAGGAGGCATAAACCCTACATCTCAAGCTATGACGTTAGGGCAAAATAATTCTCTTCTTCCCCAAGTGCTTTCGTCGGTTCAAGCGCTTATTTCAAAACCAAGTTTAACGTCTATTTTCTCTGCAGTCATCTTGGTATTCCAACAAACGTCCCTGGATCCCCGACGACGGCGTTCGGGGATGACGGTAGTGAGATTTCGATGTAAAACCATCATAAATTTCTTAGATTTACGCATTTGCGCAAAGCGCGTGTTATCCGAAATTTGATTGTTCTTATTCGTGAGCACTTCCACAAACTGCGCATTGTGGATTACGTTTCGCTCTAATCTGCTGCCAGTCCATGGTGCGGGCATCTAGCAGTAATAATTTACCTGCTAACGACGTGCCAATACCCATAACTAGCTTTAGCGCTTCCGCGGCTTGTACCGTGCCAATGATTCCTACCAAAGGTGCGAAAACTCCCATGCCAGAACAAGTAATTTCTTCCGCTAGTAATGTCGGAGGAAATATACACGCGTAGCAAGGTGCCTCTTTTTGGCGTATATCAAAAACGCTGCATTGACCATCGAAGCGCGTCGCTGCGCCAGATATTAATGGTTTTTTATGGGTTACACATGCGGCATTGACGGCATGCCTGGTGGCAAAATTATCAGAGCAGTCTAAAACTATATCGTTTAATCTAACTAATTCAGATAGGCGTCTCGCGTCCGCTCTTTCGCACAACGGGTGAATCTGAATGTCGGAATTAAGTTGCTGTAATGCCAGGTGGGCGGACTCGACTTTATTAAGACCGACACGTTCTTCGGTATGCAAAATTTGACGCTGTAGATTGGTGAGGTCAACCTGGTCATGATCAACTAAGGTGATGCTGCCGACCCCAGCGGAAGCTAAGTAAAATGCGGCGGGGGAACCTAATCCGCCGGCACCAATGATGAGAGCTTTGGCGGCTAACAATTTGCTTTGTCCTTCAATACCAATCTCGTCGAGCAAGATATGGCGTGAATAACGGAGCAGTTGCTGGTCATCCATATTAATTTTCGTTTATGGAGTATGAATTTCTGAGGATTTCGGAACGGGAATTATTGGCATGATCAAGGTTGGTTCGGTTTTATGCTCGAACTTTTCAGTCGATTGGGTTTTGGTTGCATTGTCCGCCTGCTTGCCGTCCTTCTTTGCACCACCTTCTTTATCTTGAACTTTAGCCAGTTGCACTGGTAACCCTTTTAGTTGATTCAGCGCCTGTGCTAACTGGAAATCGGTAGCACTGCCATATTCTAGTGGTTTGAGTGTTTTTTCAATTTCCAGTGCGCGTTTTTCGTCGGCCTCTTGATCGCGTTTTTCGGTACCGGCTGTCTTATCTTTATCGTTATCTAAATGTTTTTGTAAATCAGATTCTCTCAGGCGTAAACTGTTAATGCCATCATTTTCTGCGGTTTCTTCCACGTTTAAATCGGGCGTAATTCCTTTGGCTTGAATTGCGCGGCCATTAGGCGTGTAGTAACGGGCTGTCGTTAATTTAATCCCGGTATCGGCAGTAATTTGTCGGATAGTTTGTACAGAGCCTTTGCCGAAAGTTTGTGTCCCCATTACTAGGCCACGCTTGTGGTCTTGTATTGCTCCGGCAACAATTTCAGAAGCGGAGGCCGAGCCCGTGTTGACTAGTACCACAAGTGGTACCGTTTTAATTGCTTTAGGCAATTTAACGAGAGGGTCTACTCCAACGTGGGTTGTATAGAATTCGCGACTGGCAGTATAAATGGCTTTGGATTCAGGAATTTGACCGTTGGTAGAGACTACAGTCACGTCTTTTGGCAAGAAAATGGCAGAGATGCCGATGGCACTTGGGACCAGGCCGCCTGGATTGTTGCGTAAATCTAGTACTAAGCCTTTTATATGAGGATCTTCGCCATAAAGTGCGTCAATTTTCTTAACGATATCGTCAACGGATGGCTCTTGAAACTGAGAAACGCGTAACCAAGCATAACCGGGCTCAATGATTTTTCCCTTAACACTTTTTGTATTAATGATGTCACGCGTAATAGTCAAATTGATGAGTTTATCTACATTCTTACGTACTATCGTTAATTTTATTTTGGTATGAGGTTCGCCCCGCATATGTTTAACCGCTTCATCAAGCGTCATGCCTTTGACTGATAAGGAATCTAACCGGGTAATCAAGTCACCGGCTTTCACTCCTGCTTTATCAGCAGGGGAATCTTCAATAGGAGCGATAATTTTGACATAGCCATCTTCCATTCCGACTTCAATGCCTAAACCGACAAATTTACCTTGAGTGGCTTCCTTAAGTTCTTTAAAAGCTTTTTTGTCTAGATAGACGGAATGCGGATCAAGCGAAGACACCATGCCAGACATTGCTTCGGAAAGTAATTTTCTATCATCAACCGGCTCAACATAATCAGATTTAATTAATCCAAACACATCAGCGAGTTGCCTTAACTCTTCAATGGGCAACGGTCCAGCTGCTTTTTGAGCTATTGCTGAAAACTGTAGTGATGCCGCTACGCCGGCAATTAATCCTAAGGTAATTAATCCGAAATTCTTCAGTTTGGTGCCCATGTTTTGCCTGACAGAGATTGATGCGATTAATATGATGCAATTGACTTGTTGCGCTTATTTGGTACTAATTGAAATCATCGTTTTATTTGAGATTTATCCATTTAAGTGGATTGAACGGTTTGCCTTGAAATCGAAGTTCAAAGTATAAACCCGATTGTTCGTTACCGCCGCTGTTTCCAACGGTCGCAATGGCTTCTCCGGCATTTACCTGCTCGCCCGCCTGTTTTAATAGGGCTTCGTTATTACCGTAGATACTCATGTACTGTGCGCCATGGTCCAAGATAATTAAATTGCCAAAACCACGTAACCAATCTGCAAAAATTACTTTTCCAGAAGCAATTGATTTGATATCGGCTCCCTCCTTGGCGCGAATAAACAACCCTCTCCAAACCGTTCCTTCACCCCGCCGTCCTCCAAATTTTCCAGTGAGTTCGCCGTTTACCGGCAGGCGGATATGACCTTTCATCTGAGAAAATGCGCTGCGCTCAGAACTCCCGTCTGAATTAATTTCGGATGCTTCTGTTATGTGATCGGTTTTTTTGTTAGGCGATATTTTTAACAAGGTCTTAGCATCGGTTCCTGCTTTACGCTTTGCTTGCTTATTTTGTGCCGCTTCGCGTTGTTCTTCAATGAGCTTATCTAGTCGGCGGACAAGCTCAGCTAAACGCTGCTCATTTTTTTGTAATTGGCCAACTTCATTGCGTTGCGCACTAAGTTTGTCAGAGAGATGTTTGATTAGCTCGGCTCGTCTAGCTTTTTCTTTCACTAATTCAGATTTTTGCTGCTGGTGTTCTGCCGCAATGTCATGCAATTCTAGTCGGGCTTCATTTAACGCCAGCTTATTCTCTTCTACAGCCGCCAAATTTTCACGTAGTTGATTGATTAGTTTGCTTTGGCTCTTCGATAAATACCCTAAATACTGCATATCGCGATTGATTCTGTTTGGATTGTCGCCTGATAAAAGCAATTTAACCCGATCGGTATTTCCAGTTTCGTACTGTTGACGCAGCAATGCAGAAAATTGTTTTTTATGTTGCCCCACCTGATCTTCAAGTTGTCGCTGTTGCTTAGATAATTTAGCCAGTTTTTGCTCAGTTTGTTGCTGTTCTTTGTTAAGTTCTACTATTTTTCGGTTGGCTTGCGAAATTGCTGCTTCAGAATTTGCTAACGTATCTTCAGCACGATGTTTAGCTGATTCCGTATTGATAATCTCTTGCTTCAAATCGCTTAATTTCTTGCGCAACTCAGTGTGCTCTGATTCTGCTTTACGTTTTTGTTCGACGCGACCAGAATTAGCTGACCAGCTTATTGTGCACCAAGCCAGCGCGAGTATCAGCGGGACTAATTTTGTAGGAAAAAGAGTTATCAATTAATTTCGGAGTTAGTTAGCTTGTCAGTTGGCTTTTAGCTGGCCTATACATCAGATACAACATGGGCTAGAGTACAAGAAATGTTGGAAGAAGCTGTTTTGGCTATATTTTTATCGCTAAGGTAATAGTGTCTGATGGGTTTTAAATTAGTGTCTAATTCATAGATTAAAGGTTGTCCGTTTGGAATATTTAATTCGACAATATCCTCATCATTAATGTTATCGAGCATTTTTATCAATGCACGCAAGCTATTACCGTGCGCGGAAATTAATACGCGCTTTCCAGACCTAATTGCAGGCGCAATGCTGTCATTCCATGCGGGTA
>JAJNBE010000097.1 GCA_021155915.1 Solimicrobium sp.
TCTCATCACCCCCGATTGGGATGACACAGACAAATTGGTCGAAATCAGCGAACAAGCTCTGCAAGGAGGCGCCGCATTACTGCAATATCGGCATAAAACGGCTTCTAACACATTACGCAGAAAACAAGCCGTCACTTTGCGAGACTTGTGCCGCCGTTATCATTGCCCTTTCATCATCAATGACCATGTCGACCTTTGTCTTGAATTAAATGCGGATGGTGTTCACGTTGGCGGAGCAGACGCGTCCGTTAAAGAAGTACGTTCTGCTATCGGCCCAGATAAAATCGTCGGGGCATCTTGTTATGGCGCCTTGCAATTAGCAAGGAGGGCAAGCCAGCAAGGCGCAAGTTATATCGCTTTCGGCGGATTTTATCCTTCGCGGATTAAACAATATCCGGTTACGACAGCGTATAACATCGTCGCGGAATCCCGTTTAGACATTGCGTTGCCTATTGTCGTTATTGGTGGCATGACAGTAGATAATTGCGCACCTTTAATTGCAGAGGGAGCAGATATGGTAGCGGCGATTAGCAGTGTGTATTTTGCTGAAAATCCAAAGCTTGCTGCCCGTGAATTTTCTGACTTATTTTTGTGATCTTTACCGCTACTGCCTGTAACGAACCGTAAGAAATAATGCCATTGAAGATTTTTAAGATGCTTATTGTTGTTTAGCATATTTGCACTACCGGAGAACTTCATTAACCAAGATTCCTCTGTTGGACAGGCTTGCGAAAGGCTTGCGAAAGGCTCGCTACAGGCTCAAGTGTGCGTTTTTACGGCTACCAAGCCGCATTAATTCTAAAGGTACTCAGGAAACTTTCCTTCCAGGGAAAGTCCATTCTGCAGGCAGAATGCATGCCTTTTGAAACCCCTGCTGCACCGCGACGATGCGGCAACTTGTATGTTGCAAGGGGGAGCAACGCGGCCAGGGAGGGGAAACGTACAATTGAGCTTATGGCGAGCCTATGGCGCTCTCACCTAACGGTGGACAGGTAGCGAGCGAAATCCCCAGGAAACCAATCTGTTATCCAAAGCGAGCAGCGGTCAACAGGAATCTAGGATTATTACATCCAGTCGGGAACGAAAAAATTTAGAATAGTCATGCAAAAAACCTCATAAAAACTCCTAAAAATTATGCGAAATCATACCTTTTAGGTGGAGTTTCTGGTATCGGTTTTTACTGCTAAACTTTATTGATATTGGTTATTAAGAAATTTACAATTTTGCAGGGCTAACTTAGGGTTACTACTTATTGACCCGCTCAGGGTGATCCATTACCCTCCTTCAAGAAACCCCATGACGTCGGGAGTCAGCGTTATCTTTTTATAAACAAGTTGGTTGGTTCAATAACTGAAAGCGAGCATAAATATGATTGGCAATATAGTTGGACGTGCGGTAACTAATACCTCTTCAGCACAGCACCCCACTGTTGACGAACTTCGGCTTACACTCTTTAAAGCTGTTTTAAATGGAAATGAGCAAGAAGCGAAGAATGTGCTTGATACGTTCCCAGATCTTATTCACGCTAAGACAAAAACGGGTAATAAAAGCCTGCTGCATATCGCTTCGGCAAATGGTCATGAGTCTATATGCCGCCTTTTATTAGAAAAAGGTCATGAGTCCAATCCTGTGAGCGATTCGGGAAAAACGCCATACAGTTGCACCAATAATAAGACGATTCGATTTTTATTAGCGCAGCATCATAAAAACATATTATGTGAGAAATTCTATACTTTTAATAAAACGAGTGAGTCGGTCTACGCAGCGGACCAACAGGATTTTAAGGAAGTATTGAATCTCACGAGCCCTGGTTTGAAGGAAAACGCGACAATCGCGTTTAGCTCAATGAGTCCGTGTACATCTACCGAACATATAACAGAGTTGCCACATATAGTAACGGTCTTTAGAGAACAGGAGTTAATGATGCCTTACTTTGGCGAGTTGCTAATGGTCCACGAAAATGAATTTGTAGAAAATCTCAGTAAGTTAGCCGACTCTTTTATTGAAAAGAAAACTCCTTTAGCCGAAAGAATTGAAGTTAATCAGTCCTCTTTCCATCTTTTTAAATCATACGCATATAGCAAGAGTATTTCATATGGAATCGAACGATTTCCATTTTTACGTGATTTACCTGAGGAATCAGATAGGCCGGATATTGCCGAAGCAAAAAAAATGTTCCTCGCTTTTCAAGCAGGTAGGCTGCTTCAGCATTCAGGTCTCTGTTCACGTGAGCAATACCATTTTCTAAAGACACAGTCCCTACTTTTTCAGTCCACAATGCCGTTTGTGCTAGATTACCTGGGCGCTTGTGATCTCAAAATAAATGACGATAATACAAAGTCAACCCGATGTATAAAAATTTCTGAGGAGATTTCACTTAAGTATGAGACGCCAGAAATGAAGTAGTTGCGGAGGAGCTAGGAAAGCTGAAATAAAATTACTTTCCTCGGCTATTTGAAAGTAAAACCTTAGCTTCTCACCCATCTATTCTTCATAAACGCCCTCTTTTGAATTCGTTCACCGCTCCGGTGTTCTTATTCCAAGTAATTGATAGCGCCTAAATATAATTAGTCGGCTTTGCAAAATTCTCAAAAGCCAGTATCAGTAAGATTTATCAGGGAAAAAATCGATTGCAAAAGCTCTCAACCTCTACAGTGAGATCTCTTCATAATCGTAGCGAGCGAGTCAAAGCCAATACTTGAGTACATGAGGACTGCGAGCACTATGCAACGCCGAATTTGGCTCGCGCAGTAGAGTATACAGTGGTCTTAAAGTATTGTGACGCCGATAGATGACTGTTCAATGCAGTTAGTAATATGCACTAAAGGATTTCCCGATTAGAAGTGTTAAACATGTTCCTTGGACCGTGTATAAAAATGGCATTACGTAGGCACATCTTTATATAGCTTTCGCACCGAGCGTACTAGGCAAAAGCAAACGAGAACATGGCGTTCCTCCTGATAGTTAAGTAATTCCATTCCGTCATCAGCATAATAATCAGTAGGAACTCCTTACTATCCCAAGGTAAAAAGAAGCGAGCTTAACCGTACTGCATCCGAATTTCATCCCGTATAATTCAGGAATGCAAACACTAATTCAAAGCGAGCTTAACCGTACTGCATCCGAATTTCATCCCGTATAATTCAGGAATGCAAACACTAATTCACAACCTCAATCCCGAACAAAGCGCTGCGGTAACGCTTCCTAACGAATCCGCATTAATCTTGGCCGGGGCCGGCTCAGGGAAAACCCGCGTCCTGACCACGCGGATTGCCTGGCTTATTGTAACTGGCCAAATATCGCCCGGTGGAGTCATGGCGGTGACTTTTACCAATAAAGCGGCCAAGGAAATGCAGGCGCGCTTGTCGGCTATGTTGCCCATTAATACTCGCGGTATGTGGATAGGCACTTTTCACGGATTATGTAATCGGCTGTTGCGGGCACATTTCCTGGATGCCAGTTTGCCCCAGACATTTCAAATTTTAGACAGTCAAGATCAACTGTCGATGATTAAGCGCATTTTAAAAGCGCATCAGATTGATGACGCAAAATATCCCCCACGTTCCGCCGTTTATTTCATCAATAATGCCAAAGAACAAGGCTTACGTGCGGACCAATTAATGACGCATGATCCTTCCAGTCGTCAATTTTCTGAGATTTACAGAATATATGAACAACAATGTCAACGAGATGGCGTTGTCGATTTTGCTGAGCTGTTGCTGCGAACCGTTGAGCTGCTTACCAATAATCAGCCTCTTCGAGAACATTATCAGTCACGTTTTCAACACATATTGGTCGATGAATTCCAAGATACGAATGACTTGCAATATCGCTGGATTAAATTATTGGCAGGCATGAGTGGGTCGAACTCAAGTATCAAATCAGCCGCTGTATTAGCGGTAGGCGATGACGACCAAAGCATTTACGCTTTTCGCGGTGCGAATGTAGGCAATATGGCTTCGTTTGAGCGTGATTTTCAAGTAAAACATAGAATCAAACTGGAACAAAATTATCGCTCTCACGGTCATATTTTAGACGCAGCGAATGCGCTTATTTCCAACAACACAGAACGTCTTGGGAAAAATTTACGCACTGATGCAGGTCTGGGGGAACGCATCCGTATTCAAGAAGCCTCGAGCGATACGGAGGAGGCGCAATGGTTAGTTGAACAGATTAAGGAATTAACTTGCCAAGGGTTAATTAGTAGCGAAATTGCGGTATTGTATCGATCCAATGCGCAATCTCGGGTCATCGAACATGCCTTATTCTCAGCCAGCTTGCCTTACCGTGTTTATGGGGGATTACGCTTTTTTGAACGTGCTGAAATCAAACATGCGATCGCTTATTTACAGTTGTTAGATAACCCTCATAACGATTCCGCTTTTTTACGTGTGATGAATTTTCCAGCACGGGGTATTGGTGCAAAAGCGCAAGAAACCTTACAAGACCTATCACGCCAATCCGGAATATCTCTGTACGAAGCAGTTCCTTACCTAACAGGAAAAGCCGGCTCCAACTTAAGTGCGTTTGTAAAACTCATTGAAACAGCGCGAGCCCAAACTCAGTCTTTGCCTCTACCCGCATTAGTTCAAAAAGTATTAGAGAGCAGTACGCTTATTCAACATTATCAAAACGAAAAGGAAGGCGCTGACCGTATTGAAAATCTGGAGCAATTAGTTAATGCTGCGGACTTATTTATTGCCGAAGAAGGCTTTGATAAATATGCTCCCGCATTGTTGGGGCCTATCAGCGCTGCTAATGCCACTATTTCTAAAAATGACGGGATACAAATCCTTGATGCGGATGCGGCCTTAGCCGTTACTATGTCACCTTTGTCGGCATTCTTATCACACGCTTCTTTAGAAGCTGGCGATAATCAGGCACAAGTTGGACAAGATGCACTGCAATTAATGACTGTCCATTCTGCCAAAGGACTTGAGTTTGACGCGGTATTTATTACCGGTTTAGAAGAAGGCTTGTTTCCGCACGAAAATAGTGCAAAGGAAAAAGATGGCATGGAAGAAGAACGTCGCTTAATGTATGTTGCGACGACACGCGCCAGGCGGCGTTTATTCTTAAGCTTTTCTCAAACTCGTATGTTGCACGGCCAAATTCGTTACAATTTAAAATCACGTTTTTTGAATGAGTTACCCGATGAAAATGTGAAATGGCTCACCCCGAAAATCAAACAAAACTGGTTCGCCCCACCGAAATCAGCTTGGGACAGCGACGGCAATTTTTCGGTTTACTCTACGTTTAAGAAGTCAGGAAATACAGCGTATTCTTCTAAAATTTCTAACCCTTCACATCATAATATTATTCAGGTAAGTGAGGACGGATGGCGTGCCGGACTCAATGTTAAGCACCCCAAATTTGGGGAGGGTACCATTATTAAATTAGAAGGAAGTGGCACCAATTGTCGGGCGCATATTCAATTTAATAAATCGGGTTTAAAGGTGCTCGATCTGACCGTAGCTAAATTAGAGAAAGTCTGAAGACTCCATGCCGCCCTTGACACCCTTTATCGAATACACTGCTGCCGCTATTTTTGCGCTAGCGATTCTTCACACCTTTTGCACCAAGTTCTTTCAACACTTAGCACATACTGAATCAACGCACTCCGGTTTGTGGAAACTATTAGGCGAAGTGGAAGTAGTCTTCGGGTTTTGGTCATGTATCTTGCTACTGGTTATTGCTTTTTCCAGCAGCACGCAGCATGCAATCACTTATCTGGAGAATCAAAATTTTACAGAAGCATTATTTGTCTTTGTCATTTTGACTATGGCAGCAACCAGCCCGGTTTTGTATTTCGTTAGTAATATTGTAGATCGTATTACTTCGCTATTACCTGTACCCCCGATTATCGGGCGTTATTTTTTATGTTTATCTTTTATTCCGTTATCTGGTTCTTTCATTACAGAACCTGCCGCGATGACAGTGGCTGCGCTGTTATTGCGCACTTTATATTTTGATCGGAACGTGACAACCCAATTCAAATATGCAACCTTAGCGGTATTGTTAGTAAATATTTCAATTGGCGGAGTCTTGACGCCATATGCCGCGCCACCGGTGTTAATGGTAGCGGGGAAATGGGGGTGGGATTTCCAGTTTATGTCTTCCGTTTTTGGTTGGAAAGCCGCAATTGCGGTTATGGTTAATGCCTTCTTTGTCAGCTTGTTCTTTGCTAAACAATTGATAGGATTATCAGAAAAAAATGCTGAGCAACCCGCGACCACGATTCACATGCCGATTTATTTGGTCATTGTTCATTTGTTATTTATAGTTGCTACCGTTTACTTTAGCCATCATCCAGTTGTGTTTATTGGGTTCTTTCTATTCTTTCTTGGCTTCACACACGCTTATTCAGAATATCAAGATAAATTAATGTTAAAGGAGGGATTATTAGTTGGTTTCTTTCTGGCTGGTCTGGTGGTTCTTGGAGGTCTCCAACGCTGGTGGTTACAACCGTTAATTTCCGATATGCAAACCAATCTGTTATTTTTCGGTGCAATTGGTCTGACTGCAGTTACTGATAACGCCGCGTTAACTTATTTAGGCTCATTAGTAGAAGGTATAAGTGAGCCAGCTAAATACGCATTAGTTGCCGGAGCGGTGACCGGAGGCGGTTTAACGGTAATTGCTAATGCACCAAATCCTGCTGGTTTTGCGATACTTAAAGATTGTTTTGACGAGCAATCAATTAGCCCCCTGTATATTTTTTTAGCCGCTCTTCTGCCAACTATTTGCGCCGCTCTCTGTTTCTGGATATTGTGAATCAAGCGTTAACTAAATAGTGCGCATTGAGATCCAGATTTTCCCTTAGACCGCTACAACTTCGAGGCAAGGCTGATGAAGAGAACATTCTGGGCTAAAAAAAAGATCGCGAATTGCGTACAACGTTACGGAGCCAATTGCACTCCCTAATGTTTTCCGTTAGCCGCCTGGCCTGCGTCCTTCGTCGATGCCATAGCTCGCATGGTAGCCTCCTCCATCTTTGCCCGCCGGTTTAAGAAGCAGACTTGACTGCGTTCTAATGGCAATTCTGCGTTAAATTCTTTCCCTGTGGCTATTGCAAAGAGCTGAACCTATCTTATATACCCTTCTGTGGCTCTGTATTACTTTAAAGAAGGTCGAAATTATCTAGTAAAACATCAAGCTTATTGCTGTAATCCCTAATATACAAAGTTTTATGGCTAAGTATAATTAGGTTCGGCGCTATCGTCTTCCTTGGGCGGATAAAGCGTAAAATGTACTAAACCCTGAGATTTGGGGAGGAATGTGAATTATTAAATCATCCAGTAATCAAAAAAATTTAATGAGTTTTTTAGGTGAACGATATTCGGACGTATAGACGAAACTAAATTTAAGGGGTATTTAAATGATAAAGAAAATATTGAAACTTGGAGCATTAATCACTTTTTTCTCGATCGCCAGTAATATGCAAGCGCATGCGGCAAATGTTTATTTTCATGACCATGCTTGGTATATAAAGTATGTCTATGTAATGAAGCCTGATTCGAAGGAATATGCTCTTGTCCCGGAGGAGGATTGGGGCGGACCATCGGATGACAAAAAGATAGTAAAAAAGACCGAAGAACTTCCAATTGGTTCTAAACTTTGTGTTTCGGTAATGACTTTTCCTACGTATTTGCGCGCTTCCTATGACAAGTATTATTTTCGTGTGACAAGGGATGGCAGTACTAATCTAGCGTTTCGTGGGACTGTATTTGATCATCACTATGATTTCTACAAAGTCAAAGATGCAGAGGGCCATGACATAAAAGATGCTAACGACCAAACAATAGATGATAACTTCGCGGGATTAATTTTAATTGGCAATATTGTCCGTGGGTCCCACAGAGAAACTTGCGCTCCGGACGTTAACTAATTTCGTTTGCTGGCTTGGCTAACAATATCGACGTGAAGGGTTTTGCATAAAGATGATTGCATCTTTATGCCACGGTAATTCAGTATTGTTGAACCAAGCCTTACGATTTTTTTTAGACGACGGTTTTTATTTCGAGACCTCTGCACACAGTCTGTTGACCGAGCGAAAAACCAGGCAGAAAGAGCGCAGCAACCGGGATGTACTAAGGATTGCAAGCACTGCACGATACCCGTACCTGAATAGCACATTGGGCGGTGTGAAGGTCGCTTTTCAGCCTGTGGCTCCACCGTCTCTAAGCTATTTCCCTATACTTTACCGCCGATAATACTAAGTCGTCTTTATCTTTCTTTGGCGCTCTGGCCTGAATACAAACTCATCAGCATAAAACTCAGGGGACTGGCCCTGCCACCAGTTAGGTACACCGAGTACCGGTAACGGAGAAAATGCCGTGGGCAATAATTCCATTTTCTGTAATTGTTTAGCAATTTTCTGATCTAAGTCAGCACATTTTTCATTGTTATTCATTCTATGAAAAGGCGGATCAACCCAACAGATGATCGTGTGAGCGGTTATTGCTTTATAGGGTCGCACTAGTTTTTCCATAATAGCGTGACCAAATAAAAACACTTCAGCATGCCTTATAAATTGCTGGCGATGTTCCACAAACAAGTTATGCCATTGGTGTTTATGTAAAGCGTCGACAATCGCCCTGCCTTCTGGCGTGTTACTAACCGCCAACAGCGCCGCATTTTCATCAAACAGCGTTGCGGCGTCCCGGGTAGCGCCACGTGATTTACCTATTCCGCATCGTTCAATCTGCTTTGCCTGCAAAGCATTTAACTGCGCTTTGATTGCTGGGAAAGTCAACCAAACTAATGCATTAAAACAGTCATGAAGATTGTCGCGTGTCGGTACTTTACCAGTCGCACTGATGTGCGCTTCATAAGCAGTACCCTCGGGTAGTTCTTGTTGCGAGATGAATTGTATCGGTAGATTGGCATGGTTATAAATGCCATGTTTCGTCGCATGGGCATTAAGTGCGATTCGCCAATTTTTAGCAGCGGTAATCTCAACGCCGAGTATGCGTACAGAAGTCAACCAAGGCGAAGACCAATCGATGCTTTTCAACCCACTTTCCATGGCAATGTTTCACCCGCGTTGAGGGGGACAATTATTGTATTAGCTAATGGGAGCTGTTCGGGAACAATCCAGCTTAAGCGTTGTAAGGTCAGTTTGTCGGTATTGATGGGAAGTTGATAAAAGTGGGGGCCGAAAACACTAGCAAAATCTTCCAACTTACTTAGCGCACCAACTTGATCAAAAGCATGCGCGTACAATTCCATGGCATGCAGAGCTGTATAGCAACCCGCACAGCCGCACGCATTTTCTTTGGCACCTTTGGCATGCGGAGCTGAATCGGTGCCTAAGAAAAAACGGGGATTTCCTGAGGTAGCGGCTGCCACTAATGCTTTCCGATGTGTTTCACGTTTCAAAACGGGTAGACAATAAAAATTCGGCCGAATACCACCTTTAAAAATTTCGTTGCGATTGTAAAGCAAATGATGCGCGGTGATTGTTGCCGCAACAGGTCCATTCACCGATTGAACATAGTCCACCGCCTGCTGGGTAGTAATGTGTTCAAACACCGTTTTCAATTCCGGCATATCAGCGTGTAGTGGCTGTAAAACGCGCTCAATAAATACTTCTTCGCGATCGAAAATATCTATCGTGGGATCGGTAACTTCACCATGTATCAACAATGGCATGCCACATTTTTGCATGGCTTCCAATGCGGGATAACATAACCGCAAATCGGTTACACCAGCGTCTGAATTCGTAGTAGCCCCGGCAGGGTACAACTTAACTGCGTGCACTAGACCGCTGTCTTTAGCCCGGTTAATTTCGTCGGGTGTCGTATTATTAGTTAAGTACAACGTCATCAATGGCTCAAACTTCATCCCTGATGGCAGGGCCGCCAAAATCCGCTCACGATAAGCCAATGCTTGAGCAGTCGTGGTTACTGGAGGCCTGAGATTGGGCATGACAATTGCACGTGCGAATTGCTTTGCGGTATGCGGCAAAACGCTAGCTAACACGGCATCGTCACGTAAATGCACATGCCAATCGTCTGGTCGAAT
>JAJNBE010000098.1 GCA_021155915.1 Solimicrobium sp.
CCTACCCCTTCAATTTTGGCTCTGCGCCTTTGGTTTTACGGAACCTCAAGCATAATCCATGTCGCTTGAAGTGCGGTAGGTCAATACATTATGTCTAGGGTTATATTAAAAGCAAAGGCCGAACATGAATTTGGATCCTTCTCCCATCGTAGCCATTGCCACCGCACCCGGTCGCGGTGGTATTGGCGTGGTTCGTGTCTCCGGTATGGATCTGACACCTTTATTAAATACATTATTCCCCAACGTTAATCTCAGACCGCGTCATGCTACGTATCTGCCTTTTTTAGATACAGATGGCAGTGTGATTGATCAGGGCCTGGCTCTATACTTTAATGCTCCTTATTCCTATACGGGACAAAATGTCTTGGAGTTACAAGGCCACGGTGGACCCGTCGTATTGCAAATGCTGTTGTCGCGGTGTTTGGAAGCAGGAAAAGAAATAGGCTTGCGATTAGCGGAACCCGGTGAATTTACCCAGCGCGCCTTTTTGAATAACAAATTGGATTTAGCTCAGGCAGAAGCGGTGGCTGACTTAATTGAAGCGTCCACAGAAGCCGCAGTTAAATCTGCTTCCCAATCGTTGTCAGGCGCGTTCTCAACAGTTATTCATGCGCTAGTTGACCAGGTATTGCAGTTACGTATGTTAGTTGAAGCAACTTTAGATTTTCCAGAAGAAGAAATTGATTTCTTAGAAAAATCGGATGCGCGTGGGAGATTAAGCCGAATTCAATCCGCCTTACGTAAAGTCGTTGAGCAGGCCGCGCAAGGTGCAATATTGCGTGATGGATTAAATGTAGTGTTAGCAGGTCAGCCGAATGTCGGGAAATCGTCGTTATTGAATGCGTTGGCTGGTGACGAGATCGCCATCGTAACGCCTATCGCCGGAACGACGCGCGACAAGGTGGTAGAAACTATTCACATTGAAGGTGTGCCGTTAAATGTGATCGATACTGCTGGAATTCGCGAGGCAACCGGTGAAGATGCGATTGATGTGGTGGAGCGTATCGGCATTCAACGTGCGTGGACTGAAGTGGCTAAGGCCGATGTAATTTTGCACTTAATGGATGCTAGTCGAGGGCCTACCCGGGAAGATGAACTGATTGTTGATCGTTTTCCCGCCGACGTACCCATCATTCGCATTTGGAACAAAATTGATCTTTCCGGACATCAGGCAGCGATCGACATCCAACCTGGCCTGAGTAATATTTATGTGTCAGCACGTGAACTTAAAGGCATGGATCTGTTACGTAAGGAATTGTTGCGTATTGCCGGATGGGAGCAAACAGGAGAATCACTTTATCTGGCACGGGAACGCCATTTACATGCTTTGCAATTAGCCCACGAACATTTGGAACACGCAGCGTTCCATGCAGCACAAACTGATCAGGCGCTAGACTTGTTCGCTGAAGAGTTGCGCTTGACCCAAGATAGCTTGAACAGCATTACGGGCGCGTTTAGTTCAGATGACTTATTAGGTGTCATTTTTTCGCGGTTTTGCATCGGGAAATAATCGAGTAATGTATGCATACAATAGTTGCAGGATGTGTAGTTAAATTTGGAGTATAGTACTACTAGCGCTCTCATTTCTACCAGTACTGGCCATCACAACCCAACCGAAGTTGCTATGAAAACAAAACTGATTAAATCCAGCGTGATCGTATTTTTTTCAGCAACTCTAAGTGCTTGCATAGTGGTACCTCAACAGCCTGTTGAATATCGGATGAGTAACGCCGCGCTGCCAACTTATGTGAATGGTCAATATATTGGTGTTCAGGCCGGTGATTATATAGTCCCATCTCCGGCGCACGCGCACGTAACTGCGTCGGGATCATCGATCGTTTATCTTCCGGCGCTTGCACCCCCCGCAACCATATATGGTTACAACACCTATATACCTTACGATAGCTCCGCATACACTTACCCCTCATACAGTGTAGGTACTAGCGTCGGGACAAGTTTTGGTATGGCAATCGGTTTAAACGTTTTTAGGGAATGCTGCATGCGCGGCAGTGATAATTGGCACCGACATCGGCATTGGGGCGGGCACCGGGGTCGGTATCGTTGAGGCAAGCAGATATCACGTGTTACCGAGTTCTGATGCAATTTTCTTTGGTCTGGAAAGCGTAAACAGCTTGGCTTACTTAAGAAATCAATCCAGCATACGTTCCATAAATTTCGCATAACCATTCGCACGCAATACGCAAGCTGGACAAGTTCCACAGCCATAACCCCAATCGAACCGTCTGCCGCGTTCACCTAAATAACACGTGTGCGTATCCGTGCGAATTAGTTCGATCAAAGCACTTCCACCTATATCAAAGGCAAGTTGCCAAGTTTCCGATTTGTCTAGCCACATCAGGGGTGTGGCTAAATTAATACGCGTGTTCATACCCAAATTTAGGGCAACTTGCAGTGCTTTCATACTATCATCGCGACAATCGGGATAACCAGAAAAGTCGGTTTCGCACATCCCGCCGATTAACACATCAATTCCACGCCTATACGCCAGAGCAGCGGCGACGGTCATGAATAATATATTGCGACCGGGGACAAAGGTATTGGGCAAGCCACTTTTTTGCATTACTATATCAATATCCGCTGTCATGGCAGTTTCTGAAATAGATGAAATCAGCGACAGGTCTAATAAGTGATCTGGTCCTAAACGGTCAACCCAATCAGGATTACACTGGATAATTTTCTCACGCAAAGGTAGTCTTGTTGTCAATTCAATATCGTGCCGTTGGCCGTAGTCAAATCCGAGCGTTTCCACTCGCTCATAATTTTTTAGTGCCCATGCCAGACAGGTGGTGGAATCTTGTCCACCGGAGAATAAAACTATTGCTGAGCTATTCATAATTTTTTTCTTTTTGAGTGTTACAACCGATTTTAATCTGAATTCATCGAAAAACTGAGAATTATCAAAATGTTTACATTATTATTTCATCTATCTGCGATCTTTACCAAGTAAGGGAAAACCACAATAGAAACATACGAATAAAGGTAGTAAGGTATAAAAACGGAAAACCAATTTAGAGAGATGTCATGAGTACAGAACTAATAGTGCCCGCACAATGGGATATACATCGACAAAAAATCGATGATGAAGCCAAAGTATGGATGTTTAATGCGACCGATGGCAACATATTCACTTTCCGCGGACGGGAATATTTGGTCGTCGATGAAAAAGGAAAACTGTGTGCGGTAGATCAAATGCAATACGCCACCCAGTACGAAGCGTTGGCGTCAATTACCAAATTTTTTACCGATTTATTCCATGCTATTTGCGACTTTTCGTTTTCATCACGGGAAACACGACTGTCGGAACGTTTAATGTCTGGCCAACATAAACATTTCCGTGTAGATGTGGACAAAAATTTGCTATATCGGGGGCATACCTTGCCGGATGGAAAAGACCCGGGCGATTTTGAAAAAATCGCGCTTTATCATAATACGTACGGTGTAACTAGCGTGTTTGTTAACTTGCGAATGCTGGAATATCTTAAGCAACAGGAAGCCGCTGGAGCAAGGGTAAGTATTACCTCCACAGGCGGTTGGACTGGGCCAACCGAAGATCTATTGCCCGCGCTAACTGCAGAGCTTGCGAAGCCGGAACCAACCATGGGAGAAAAATATACGCTCTCAAAGTATTTGGAAATGCAGGGATTAAAGCTTAATAATTTTGATAACAAAGCAACTCTTAACGAAAAAAGCTCACTCACTATTGGATTGTTTCAAAAATACCGAGTACTGCGTGATACAGACGATGAAAAAAGATGGAACATTATGATGGATGATCAATGGCATCAACTTATCTTTTTCACCTTTTCAATTAACGCAACTTATTTTGGTATGGGTTAAGAATTAAGCAATAAATTTGATTCGGTTCCAGGAAGT
Source organism: Solimicrobium sp. (assembly GCA_021155915.1). Lineage (GTDB taxonomy): Bacteria > Pseudomonadota > Gammaproteobacteria > Burkholderiales > Burkholderiaceae_D > Solimicrobium. The sequence goes on from JAJNBE010000098.1 coordinate 3,895, forward strand.
CCCACGCACTCAATCGACTTCCTAAAGCCTTTCTGTTGCATTGAGAGTCGAAAAAGCGTACAAAATAAGTGGATCTAAGCCTATAGATCTCTGATCCTAATGGTGAGGCAATTGAATAACAAAATTGTTAATCAATATGATCTGTTTTGCACCTTTAAGCGGTCAACCAGGAGATCCCGAAGAATAGACCAATTTTATGAAAAATGAGTTCGATTTAGCAATTGATGACCTTGGCGTTGTTATTAAATTCAACGATGTTAATTTAGCCAAGTTTGCTCTGCAGCGGGAAGATAATTCCGAGATCCTCATCACCCTTTATCGAGATGTAGAACATTATTTACTCAGGATGACTGCACATACCAGCCGAACCATTCCTTCGGAAATTTCCCCAGAGTTTTTTACCCGATTCGCTCAATCAGCGCTAGAGCCATTGCGCGGGGGCATAGGGATAGGCATGAGCGAAGGCGCCCGGAACTTGTGTGTCTATTACGCTCTTCCACTGCAACATTACGTGCAGGGCCAAAGCCTTACCGTGTTGGAAAGTCTCGTTGAAAAAGTTGAAGAATGGGATGCATTGTTAATTAGCCAGCCCTAAAAAGTCCTTTCTTACACAAATTCGTCCACAGATTAAAAAATTACGGTGATCTTTAAGGTTAAAACCTAGGTTACTTTATAGGGCAAGCTCAAGTGTACTTGTCTGAACATAACACGCCGGCTTCTCAGCTGCTGATTCTTCGGCCACTCAGGAAACTTTTCTTGCAAACTCGCCTAGACGGGGTCGCCTAGACGGGGTCGCCTAGACGGGGTCGCCTAGACGGGGTCGCCTAGACGGGGTCGCTAAGACGAAGCAGATGATCATGAGCAATTTAAAGCGATGCACTCGTCTCGAAATGTTATTCCGACAGCACTAGCCATAACGAAAATGGCGAGCGAAATGCTTGGGTTGTACAGGGTGCTGATAAAGGGTTACCAACACACGCATGGACCTAACACTTTAAAAAGCCGTACTTTACGCAATCGCCTGTGGCTACATCGACGACCGCTGGACTTTTGAATAAAGTGCGGTCTACTCTGATTTGTTTGATGAGAAACAATTGAATCGAGAACATTAACCCATCAATCTCAATATTTTCGCACATGCTGCTGTTCAAAATGAGTAAAGTCGGGCATTTGGCTGTCGCACATCTTACAGTATTCGGCATAAAATCTTTGTGCTTTTGGGCGAACATGCGAATAATCGACAACCTCATATCCTGATTTTCTGTAGTCAGACCGCAAGTAATATTGTTCGCAATAATACAAAGCCAATAGCTTGCAGGCTTTCATTTTTACTGAAATATCGTCCAAAGCAGCTGCGGACTTTAAATATTCATCTTTTTTTTCTCCAGTTTTTATTACGTTATCAAAGTTATAGGTGTTTACCCTTCCTAGCATTAAAGCTGCTTTCTCGCTTCCCAAATCAGCAAGAACTTTTAATTCAAGAATGATTTCGACATATCCACGCATTGCCCCGTTGTCGAAGTTAAACTTTGATTCTATTAATTCTTTAGGAAGCTTGTTATGTATCACACTCATACGTACTCTACTGTTGGGGTGATGATCCACTTCGGCGTTAACAGTCACTACATTCTTAATTCCCAGCGCGCCCTCGGACACACTCATAAATACATCTCCCGCTATTCCGAATGCTTTGGCATTTGCGCCATCCGCCCAGATGCGGCAACCATCTTCCATACCAAAGATTGTTCCGGTATCCATTGCATATCCCTCTGCGAGTTCGCACACATATCCTTTTCCGGCAGAAACCCCCAGTTTAGCTGCTAGCCCAACTGCTAGCGCAGCAGCTTTTTCACCCGTCACCATTAATTCCCCATTTTGAAAAACTAACATGCAGCCACTCGTGTCTGTTATATAAGGGGCATCAAATTTGATATTCTTGGGTAAAGCCAGTAGTTTCATATCCGCGTCCTCATCGCAGAATGCTTCAACATCTTCCTCCCGGATGTTCAGACATATTCCACGCAGAATGATTTCTTCGGAGCTGGGCCAGTTACCAACGGAAGCTGCATTTAAAATGTTCCATACTATCGACTTTTCTGGGTAATACACACCTAAAACACTTTTAAGCTTGGTTTCTGTGCGGATAACATTAGAACCATTGAGCTCGGGTTCGTTACCGGAAAAAGACAATGAACCGTTACCATAGACGCACACATTTTTTGCTCGATAGTTAGCTGGGAACTTATACGCTTGCCCTTCTTTGACTTCGAACGATATGTCGGAAATAACGCATATGCATTCATCCCCAACTGGCAAACGATTGAAATTAGCAAGCAGGTTTTCAGCTCTTGAAATGGATTTATCGTACTTTAATCCATTCTCCTTAAAAAACTCTTTTACGGTCGTCACATCACACAAAAGAACCGTGTTACTTAGTCCAATTTCTTTTTCCTGCGTTTTGTTCTCCATCGCTGTTATGACGAGTTGGCCTGTATTTATTGATCCGAAATTCATTTTCGTATTTCCTTTTAGTGAATTGTTGAAACTGCGTAAAAGTATATTCAACTGAAATTCCCCGCGCTATTAGTAATATCCACATAAGGGTTTACCGCATGCCCTCCAAAAGCTCGCCATCTCGCCTTCTTATCCTTGCCAGACGATCAAAAGAAACACACTTGCTTCGTTCAAAGGGAAATATTGGGTTCATTGATTCGATTTCAGTAAAATTCATCCTAAACTGAGCTGATTTTCGAATTTCGGAAAGTAACTTCGATCCCTTTTGATTAAAATCTAGATCCCTCTCAGCACAAAATAGATTTTTAGGAGAATTCTGTACAACCGTAGGAAAGACAAGACACACGTAGCGCAGCAACTGAGAAGTAATTGAGAGTAGATGAGGATTGCGAGCATTGCGCAACGCCGTATTTGGCTCGCGCAGTAGATTATGCTTTTTTAAATAGTAGAGCCAGCTGGGTTAAAGCACAGAGCCCAAAAATTCTTTTGTTCATTTTTCGACTAAATTTTGTTCAATAGTATCGCCATCTGTATCACGAAATTTAACCTTAACCGGATACCACTCTAAGCTGGGTGCCAGCCAAACATCAATGCGTTGGTCGGGCGAAACTTTGCTAACCCATACCGTAGATAGTTGGCCAAACGGCGTAACTAGGGAAATATTTTTCTCTACAGAAAAAGTCCATATTTTAGCGTCTCGCCGACCTGCGACAACAAAATTCCATTGCGACTTCGGAACAAATTTTTTCGGTGACGTGCGTGCAATACTAACCAATTGCCAGATGGCACTCGTGCGGTCTTGTTCGCCACCTTTAAGTGCATACGTTTCGCCCGAATCTGAAAATATAATTTTCTTAACTTGACGGTCGAACCTGGCTTGAACGGCGGGTTTATTGCGGCGCGTTTCTTCATATTTATCAGGTGCCAGGCCTGAAGCATCAATACGCCCAACACTGCTTGCTTCACCTATTTTTCCAAAAATCTCTGCTCGGGTTTCCGTGAAAATGGAATAACGTTGGTTTGGCTTTAAACCTGTCACTTTCCAATCCATATTTGCCTCGCCCCTTAACGTGAGCCCGTGACGGCTGGCGTTGACCAGATAATGTAATCGAGCGGAAGGCGCTAAATTAATCGGATTAGTGTTTGTAATAGCTCTCTGAATGACTCGCTGACCTTTAGCTGCCGTCACTGAGATCACTGAGAATGGAAATAAAGACCCTACTAAAAAAATAGCAAAAAACTTGGTAGCAAATTTCATAGATCTAATCCTGGTTAATTTTCCGAATAGTTTGGGTCGTAACTGCCCCATTAGACTCCGTATTGCGAATTTGTACCGGTAACCAATTCAACTCTGGAGCCAGCCAAATATCGATGCGGGAGGAGTAGAAACCGGGACGCGATGGCCGCACAATATGCCAGGTTTCCAAGGGTCCAAGTTTGGTATCAAGTGTTTCCTGATCTGTTATCACAAACTGGTATGCAGGCGCGTCTTTTTCTTCAGCAACTTGTATAGTAATATTTTTGCCTGGTTGGAATTGCGCTGGATCCGCATTCCCAACACTAGCGAGTTGCATCAATACAGTAATCCTGTCTTGCGACCCTTCGGATAAGGAAACAATTTTTGCGTCGGATGAAAAATTAATAGTATTACTATCGTAATTGAAATTGGTACTCGTAGTCGATTTCCCACGGCGGGTTTCTCGCGCCAAACAAGGTTTAATGCCACCGCCTTCAATAGTCCCTTCACTTTGCATACGGTATAGCTCGATGTTCGTAAATAATATATTGATGCCTACGTCCATGTGCATCGAATAGTTCTTACCATCCTGTTTCCAAATAAGTTGTCCGGTTCCAAGGTAAGGATTGGGTGTTTTTGGCTCCCTCCTGACCACATCCAATAGATAAGTGGCGGAAGGCGGCGGGCGTAATGATAAAGCCGACGCGGAATCCGAAGCAGTTTGAATGATGGGTGGTAAAGTTTGGGTGGTAAATAGACGGGGGGGCGCGGCTTCTGGGGAAGCGTTTGATAACAATACTCCGCTCCCCGATGAGGATAGCTCAACCTCTGTCTTTTCAACTTGAGCTGAATCTATA
>JAJNBE010000030.1 GCA_021155915.1 Solimicrobium sp.
TATGAAAAACTGTTTTGTGTCTTTTGCTTTTGTTACTGCTCGGGGCTCAGTAGCCTGTTGAACTAGGATCAGCAGCGGCAAAAACAACTGACCGGGCCATATTGCGACGGATTTTTGGTCAATATTTCGTATAAATACTTCAAATTTGGCAAGATTTGCCTTTGTTCAGCTATTTTTTGCTCTCTGTAGGTAAGATAGGTTCCTAGTTAAGGCTATTCCGAGATCGAGAAACCCCTGCATCACTCATTGCGCGAGCCCACACGGCGTTGCGCCGTGCTTGCAACCCTCAGGTATCTAGTACATGAGGGTTTCTGTGCTCCATGCGCCTTGTCTTGGGCACGCTCCCTACGGGTATACAGCGCGCTTATCGAACGAAATTTTACTTAAACTCCAGAAAGAATCCAAACTGCCTATAAATTTGCCAGGCAGTTTATCAGGAGTTGTTGATTTTTCAAATAGCGATATTAAATTTCATAATATGAAAAATCACCCTTAATCGTGCGCATCGGCATAGGGGTTAGACAAAGCGTACTTATCAAAATTCTTGAAATCGTCAAACTTGAGATTGGGTATGGAGCAGATAAAGCTCTCTTCTTGATAGCTGCAAACAATTATCTTGAAAACTTTCATTTCATTCTTAAGTTGTCTTAACTCAAATATCGCTATATCGTTGATTCGAGAGCGTTGATAAGGCGAATAACTAACACCGATTCGTCTGCATCCAGGATCTATTTCGAGCCCATCCTTAACTTGAAAAGCAATAAATTCGGCTTCTGCTAAATATGTATCTTTATTAATTATTTGGCCATATCTTATATCAGGGGCGGTATCATTTATCATAAATGACCATATTTTATGCATAAACATATCAAGAGGTTCAAGCAGCGTTTGGTTATTAGTTTCGATAGGGGGTATTGGTGATTTAATATTATTTTGGACCAATGATTGAAATAGCGAGGATTTAGATGTTGTGAGCTGCATTTGAAAACCTTTGTAGAAACCTGATGAATAAAATTAAAATCATCATCATCCTATTTTTTCGATAAAAGATAAATTGGGGTTTTCCACAAGTGAGCTCTTTGCACCACCGTATTCGGCTCGAAAAATAGGCTAGCCGCAGGGGTCTTCAACTTTAATTATCCCTAATTCATATCGTGAAAATATCGTTAGCACCACATTCAAAAGCGGTGATGTTATTCAGAGTTACGGTGGCAATATTGCTCAACGCTTCGTTAGTAAGAAAAGCCTGATGACCGGTAATGATGACATTTGGAAATGTCTGGAGCCGTGTAAACACATCATCCTGAATGATGTTGTTCGAAAGGTCTTGAAAAAATAAGTGCTCTTCTTCCTCATATACGTCAATACCCAAATAACCGATTTTTCCCGCTTTTAAGGCTTGAATAGCGGCCCTGGTATCGATCAATGCACCTCTGCTAGTGTTGATAATCATCACTCCCGTTTTCATGTGTGCCAGCATTTTTTCCTCAATCATGTGGCGTGATTCCTTATTCAACGGACAGTGCAGGCTAATAATATCGGCTTGAAGACAAAGTTCATTCAGCGTCACATATCGCACACCGAGCTTAACGCAGGCTTTGCTGGGAATAGGATCAACAGCTAATAAATTACAGCCGAAACCGTGCATGATTCTGGCAAAGACGGTGCCAATTTTCCCTGTACCTATAATGCCAACGGTTTTACCGTGTAAATCAAAGCCCAATAAGTTCGTGAGAAGAAAATTGTGTTCCCGGATTAAATTATACGCACGGTGAATCTTTCGGTTTAGCGTCAAAATCAATCCCACGGCAAATTCTGCTACTGCAAAAGGTGAATATGCGGGGACACGGGCGACGGTTATACCTAATTTGTTCGCAGCTGGAAGATCCACGTGGTTAAAGCCTGCTGACCGTAGTGCAACCAGGCAAATTCCATTTTTTGCAAGTATCTCCAGCACCGGAGCTGATAAATTATCGCTGACAAAGCAGCTTACTGCTGTGAACCCCTTCGTTAATATGGCAGTTTGCTCGTCGAGCGTAGTTTCGAAAAAAATCAACTCATGTTGGCATAATTGATTAGCCTCCGTTAAAAACGGCTTTTCGAAATTTTTGGTACTGAATACGGCAACTTTCATATGGGTAACCTTCTTAGGTATTAATTTTGTCTCTTTATGGCGTCGTTCAGCGTGGATCCCGGCAAGAATATCGAATGACGGTTGTTGTGCTAGATCGCAATCCGTTTTCATCTTATTACTGCGTAAAGATTAACACGCCTGATTTACGGAGGTTGGTAGTAGGAATGTTCTGTCATGGTGCGAGTTGGCCACCAAAATTACAGTGGGCAAACTCCACTCCCTCTTCCCGAGTTAAGAGCAAGCGGCAGCGGAAAGTATTCTTTTATGGTCGGTAAAAGGTGAGTATACGGACGTATTCTTAACGTTACCTTCGCATTCTCTTGGCACTTTCGCTCGGATGTCACTAGCCGGGACAATGGCTGAGTTGACGAAGCTGTTTACCGATAAGGTCTGTCAACTTACGAGTTTGGTTAGCCTGCCTTGAAAATTCCTCGTGACTTATATCCCATGAGGCATATCTTATTCATGTTGAGATAACCGCATACCTTATATTATCTTCCAATGGGAAAGTTACCTTCCTAAACTTCCCGTAACGTCTGCAGTGCGGTAGTCAAGAGTTTAATGGCATTTGCCAGCGTAGGAGTTTCAATCGTACTCAATAAATGCCACTCTATTGATTTGATGCAAGGAGGCGAACTAATCCCGCCCAATAGGCATGCGATTTCCATCTTGCCTGTAGACTGCAGCCGGGGTCCGCTTGAATTAGTTGCGCACACGGTAACCTCATCGGCCCCGAACCTGCCTGCGCAGCCCTTTATGTCCTTATATTGATCAATTATCGTCCTACATAAAAGCCCTTTTCATCAAATGTCATGCTGAAAGAACATATATTTTCATTGGGGATTTTAAAACCATCTAAACTCAAGTCGGTTAGATCTGTACCATGATTCCAGAAATCCTCAATAGCGACCGGATTATGTTTCTGCAAAGTTATTAAAAAATCCTCAGCAGACATTAACTCTTTAGTCTGGATGCCATCATACCCAACAACAGCCCCACGTTTTACAGCGATGTAATTTTGATCATCACCAAGAATTCTAATTTCCGAATTCGCGTATTTGATATCTAACTCCATAAAAATGTTTTTTAATGTGGGACTATCAAGCGCAATATTAAATTCATTTATTACATCAGCCACTTCTTTTGCTTTTTCCGCACCTAAGAAATACATAAAATTAAGAGTGCTATCGCCATTGGAATCGCTTACTTTCATACTCTGAATTGCCTCGGTAACTTTAGAGCATTCTGCAAGGCGGTTTTCACGAGCAAAAAAAGCGATCACAGGCAAGATACCACCCAGAATAGTTACACACCAAAACGCGCATGTCAGATATCCCACCCAAGAATCGTCTCCTAAAGTTAATTTTTCGAAGGGAGTGTAGAGCGGTCCAGTAATTTTTTGGGATATCGGTTTGGTAACTTCGCACTCGGGCTTACGCCTATTCTCAAGGGAGGAAGAATAAAGTGCTTTGTATTGCTCGGGGGTAATATTATTTATGATCATTGAATTTTCCTAGACGGTGGTCTTGTTCTTTTATTGGATAGAAAAATACCCGATCAAAGAACCTTTGATCTTTATTAAACTTCTGCTCTTGATTAAGTATATTGAATAGATCGAAGAAAAACATTGTGGTTAACCACATAAGAGAAAACTCAATAAGAATTCTTTATGAAAATTTCGGCATTGATATAAGCGTTTTTGATCGACTGGTGAGCTGGGTTAACTGCTTAGTAACCTCATCCAAAAGAAAGAGGCTCTTTTCATGTTTGAGAGAACGGCATAGTTTTTTATCCCAGATAAGACAACATCAGCCCGATGGAGTTCCTCAGGTGCCTAGCCACGTTATAGTTGGATAACTCTGCGAAGCAATACGTCCGCCGTTCTCAGCAATTTCTTCTGCCCGTGACTTTTTCTAAAGGGCTAATTTTTTCGGCATAACTTGTAGTCTGCAGATGAGAGCTATGTTGTAGTAATTTTGCTTTTGCGGAAACCGTGACGGTCTATACGAATAACTCTGGGAGATCTCAGCTAGTCTCTCGAAGACTGCTATTTCAACATGAATTACTGTGCAGCAACTGCTGAAAAGCTTAAGCAACTTGGTTAACGCAGTCTCGGCCATTGCCGCCAGATTGACCGATAACATACTGAGCACATTAATCGATGCCTTTTCGCTTTTTAACTGACAGGGTTTTTGCTTCTAGAAAAGGGTATTTGATAATAAAAAAAGTTATGTATTGTGGATATCCACAATAACAACTTTCCTAATAGGTCACTAATATTACCCTAAGAAAGACAATTCCCACCCTTGATCTCTACTTCCTATTGATAAGAGTAAGGTTTGAATTAATGTCAATTACCGGGAGTCCAAAATGACCATGATATCTCAGAACCGCGCGCAAATTATTCTAGACCAACTCGCCTCCCCTATAGCTAGCAGGGAGGAGGCGAAGGCTGAGGCAACTAAAACTTCTCTTTTTCAAAATATATGTGCCTTCTTCTCACCCTCATATAGAACGTATCTTGAATCTAGAAAAGAAAACATAGAGAAATTTGTGGATACGGCTTTGGATATTCAAGAGAATTTTCATCTTGATACATCTAAAAAAGAAACCATAGCGAAATTTGTGAATACTGTTTTTGATATCAAAGAGAATTTTAATCTGAACATTACACAAACATTAACGAATCCAATAAACGAGCGTACTTTGAACAAAGAATTGTCGGCGATAATTGACACCTACGTCGGGAATTTACCCGATGTAAACGAGTCAAATATGTGCTTTGGTTTCAATTCCGAGAGTAAATGCATTGTCTTAAAATTAATGGATGGGGAGCGGAGTAAAGAAATAGAAGTCCTTAATTTTAAAGATGTAGGAAGAATGTATGATGGAAAAATATTAGAAAATATGCCTGAGTATTGGTACGACTATTTAAAGCCACCGAATCTAAACCCAATAGTAGAAATTTTAAAAAAAGAGGGTGTTTTTGAAAACAGCACCGGTCAGTTTAAAAAGGATGCTATGCGGGTGGGAATTAATAAGTTCTCTGTTAACGTTCCGAAGGGTGCAGAAGTTCTGCCACCCGCAATAGAGTCCACAAACGATAATAACTCAGACATTGCAGAAAAAATACTAAACGGTGCAGGTAAGGAAGGTATTTCGGATGTTAATACTAAAGAAGACTACCAAAAAGTTAACTTTTATTTAAATGAGTTAGCTCAGATAGACCGAAATTTCACCGAACTCCAAATAGTTACTTTTTTTAAACTATTTGGACAAGATACTATACCTGGGAGAGGCGGAATTCCAGGAAATCTCATGGATGTCCTGCCGAGTGCCCTTGGTGGAGTAGACTGCACCATACAAACAGTTGAAGGAAAGCTGTTACTGTCTTCTAAAATGCTTATGAGTATGGCTATTGAAAATGACAGGGGAAACAAAGTTAACGTCGGTGAGTATAGTTGGAATTCGAGCTTTTTAATCGCTGAAGATGGATCGGTGACTAAAGTAACTTGCAAGGCAAGCGAGCCACATGTCTATAATGCATCTCATTTAGATGCGAAGCAACTATTCGCCATAGAAAGTCTTAAAAAGAACAATGAGAGATTGGCAGCAGTTTATGAAGAGTTTTCTTGTAAGGGAATTAATGACAGAGTATCCGAACAAACTGTTGAAGTAACCTGAAAAGCGGAAAAGGATGTGGCTCGAAGTAATAGATAAAAAGGCTCAGGTCTGACATTCACTTTTCTTATCGAAATATATGAATGCCAGACCTGAATTTTTTTATCCGTTTTTTCCTTTGCCTCTTTTGTATCCGAGCAAATAAATTATGCCTTACCTGACATTTATCGAGTACGTCCAGCTATCACTGAAATGATAGGTTAAAATAGCTGATACTCATTTTTTAACGTCTGCCAAGAAAAAACTAAGAGCAGTTTGTCACCAGATTGTCAATGTGAATTCAATTAGCTACAAGCCCCGCACCATCAGTGTCGCTCCCATGATGGATTGGACAGATCGACACTGTCGTTATTTTCACCGCCAATTAACCAAACATACCTGGTTGTATACCGAAATGGTTACGACAGGTGCACTGTTATATGGCGATGTGGCTCGGCATTTGGATTTCAATCAAACGGAGCATCCGCTTGCTTTGCAGTTAGGTGGAAGTGAGCCGGGAGATTTGGCTAAGTGCGCTAAATTAGGTGAGCAGTGGGGCTATGACGAGATAAATTTAAATTGTGGTTGCCCCTCGGAACGCGTTCAACGGGGTGCATTTGGCGCCTGCTTAATGGCTGAACCCCGTTTGGTGGCAGATTGTGTGAAAGCAATGCGTGATACGGTGTCTATCGACATTACCGTAAAGCACAGAATTGGTATTAATGAATCTGAATCCTACGAGTTCATGCGTGACTTTGTAGGCGAAATTGCTGATGCAGGTTGTAGAACTTTTATTGTGCATGCGCGTAATGCGATTTTGCAAGGATTGAGCCCAAAAGAAAATCGTGAAATTCCGCCGCTCAATTATGACTATGCCTATCAATTAAAACGTGAGTTTCCTTCACTTGAGATTATTGTAAATGGTGGAATAAAAAATTATGCTGAAATCAATCATCACTTGCAGCATGTTGATGGCGTTATGCTAGGGCGTGAGGCCTATCATAATCCTTATTTAATGGCTGAATTCGACGCCCGATTTTACGGGGATAATAAGACGATAGTGACACGTCATGACGTGTTAAAAGCCATGCTTCCGTATGTGCAGTTGCAACTAGATTCACATGCGCAGTATGGGTTAAAGTTAAATAGTATTACGCGACACATGTTGGGATTAATGTCAGGCCTGGCTGGCGCACGTGCGTTTCGGCAGATGTTGTCTGACTCAAAAAAATTGGCATCGGGCCGTGCGGAATTGTTATTAGAAGCGGCAGCATTGGTGAGGGCACAAGATTTGGAGTTGTTATAATGCTTTAATCAACCTTAGGCGGACTTAACTGGTTAACCGTTCCCCTTGATATCTACCCGCTATTTCGTCGCAATCAACAACACATGCAAAGCACCGTCCCCACCTTCGGCCGGTTGAGCCGGGCAAAAAGCCTGCACTAATTCCGATTGGCTAAGCCATGCGCGTACTTTTCCAGGTAATACAGCAGTTTGACGTGAATGAATTCCCTTGCCGTGTATGACACACACGCTGCGTAGTCTGGCTTGTCGTGATCTTCTCAAAAAATCTGCCAACGCGGTGCGTGCCTCCTCACCACGCATTCCATGCAGATCTAAATAAGCTTGTACTGGCCATTGACCCTTGCGCAATTTCATCAGTAAATCAGGGTTACTGCCATTGATGACATAGCTTAAATGGTGCTCTTGATTTTCCTTATCGGAATGCCATTGACTGGCATCGAATTCGTCGGACCACTGTTCTATTTCCATCATAGCAACTGCCATACTGGTAATTTCTTTTGATTTTTCGGGGGTATTTTTCGTCGGAATTGGTGTGCGGGGATGTTGGTAGGTATCACTTGCTTTGATCGGCGTTACTTCACCGACCTTGACGCGAAAAATGTTGGCTTCTGCTTGCATTGCGTGTGCTTGCACCTGACGTTCGTGTTCAGCTTTTTTCTCTTGCTCCGCGCGCAATTTTAATTGATCTCTTAAGCTTTTCAACTCGTTTAAATCTTTTATTGATGCGCGCTTCATAGAGTAACGTCTCCTAAGTCTCTAAAAACCGTTGTGCATCTAAAGCAGCCATACAACCTGTTCCTGCGCTGGTCACGGCCTGGCGATAAACATGATCCTGCACATCGCCAGCGGCAAATACGCCCGGAATATTCGTCGCCGTAGCCATGCCTTCTAAGCCTGTTTTAGTCTTAATATAACCATTGTGCATGGTTAATTGGCCCTCAAAAATCGACGTATTCGGCTTGTGACCAATGGCGATAAATACGCCATGTAAAGGAATAGCTTGCACGGTATTGTCAAGTGCCGATTTGATATTAATGCCCGTCACGCCGGATGCATCACCGGTAACTTCATCTAAGATATTGTTCCATTTGATCTCTACTTTTCCTTCAGCAACCTTTGCCATAAGTCGGTCAATCAAAATAGCTTCTGCACGGAATTTATCGCGGCGGTGAATTACCGTTACTTTGCTGGCAATGTTCGACAAATACAGGGCTTCTTCTACGGCGGTATTGCCACCCCCCACAACCGCGACCTCCTTTCCGCGATAAAAGAATCCATCACACGTAGCACAACCGGAAACTCCCTTACCCATAAAGGCTTGTTCAGAGGGTAAACCTAAATATTGCGCAGAAGCTCCGGTGGCAATGATCAGCGCATCGCAGGTATATTCACTTTGGTCGCCGATTAAACGTAAAGGTTTTTCGGACAATTTGACGGTATGAATATAATCAAAAATGATTTCCGTATTGAAGCGTTCCGCATGTTGCTGGAACCGTTGCATTAATTCTGGACCTTGTACGCCCATCGGGTCGCCGGGCCAATTTTCTACATCGGTAGTAGTCATTAACTGACCACCTTGTTCTACCCCAGTAATTAATACCGGCTTTAGATTTGCGCGAGCGGCATAAACAGCAGCACTGTAGCCGGCAGGGCCAGAGCCAAGAATGAGAACACGGGCATGCTTTGTTGGTGACATGAAGAATCCTTTAAATTGAAGCAAAATTAGTCATTCAGAACACAATTCGATGGAATATACCGTGTTCGATCTCTTCCCCAGTCCGTCTGGCAGGAAGAGGGCGTAATCCGCTCGCTACCGTTTGAATTACCTCGGATTTTAATAATCTGTGCTATGAGAAGAAAAAACTGGTTAAGATACTGGGTAAGATTATAAATTATATTTCCTCCTTGAACGTTCTTCTGAGACATATGAACAAAGCTGCCTACACCCGAGATCCCAATAAAAGTAAATCGCCCGGTAAACCTAGTCGGATGTTGACATTGTTAATGGAAGTGCGTTGGCTAATTCTTGTAGCGATAACGACCTTTTTGGCAATGATTCTATTTAGCTATTCTTCGCAGGACCCTGCGTGGTCGCAATCAAGTCAGGTCGATCATATTGCTAATTTTGGTGGTCGTTTTGGTGCGTGGTGTGCTGACTTGCTATTGTACGTCTTTGGCGAATCTGCCTGGTTTTGGGTTTTACTGCTGGGAATCTATGTCATGCGTTCTTATTCTCAATTGGGAAATGCAGAGAATTGGGAATCTGAACAAGACGAAAATTCTTATTTAGGTTGGATTAGAGGCTTTGGGTTTGTTTGCATACTAGGCGGCAGCATGGGAATAGAATACTTGCGCATGTACTCGTATCTCTTTAATTTACCGCGAGCCCCTGGTGGGGTGATAGGGGAATTAATTGGTAATGCAGCCTATGACAGTTTCGGCTTTACCGGAGCGACTTTTTTCTTGTTAACCTTAATTTGCATCGGTATTAGCGCTTTGTTTCACATTTCCTGGCTGACTTTGGCAGAAAATATCGGCATGAGCTTAGAGCTTGCGGGGGGGTGGGTCATAAAGAAATACGCGACTCGCCAAGACCGGCTCTTAGGCCAAGTCGCTGCCACTGCTCGGGAGGAGGTAGTGGTTCAGGAGCGTGCTAAACATGTGGAAGATCCGCCGTTGCGGATCGAGCAACCTGTAGTTACCGTAACACAATCAACACGGGTTGAGAAAGAAAAGCAAGCGCCGTTATTTTCTGAGTTGGCAGACAGCTCTTTACCTCCGCTCGCTTTGTTGGATGAGGCTAAATTAGTTCAAGAAACGGTCAGCATAGAAACCCTAGAATTTACTAGTCGCTTAATTGAGAAAAAGCTCTCTGATTTTGGCGTTACGGTTAAGGTAGTAGCGGCATACCCCGGACCGGTAATTACGCGTTACGAAATAGAGCCGGCGACCGGCGTTAAGGGAAGTCAAATTGTGGGGTTGGCACGTGACTTGGCACGCTCTTTATCCATTATTTCTATACGTGTTGTGGAAACTATTCCGGGTAAAACAACCATGGGTTTGGAGTTGCCCAATCCTAAACGCCAAATTGTACGGCTTACCGAAATTCTCAGTTCACAGTTATATAACGATAGCGCATCCGCGTTAACGATTGCATTGGGTAAAGATATTGCGGGTAATCCGGTAGTTGCCGATTTGGCGAAGATGCCGCATTTGCTCATTGCGGGAACAACGGGTTCCGGAAAATCAGTCGGGATTAATGCCACTTTATTATCGCTGCTCTATAAATCAGATCCAAAATATGTTCGGATGATTTTGATTGATCCAAAGATGCTGGAAATGTCCGTGTATGAAGGCATTCCACATTTATTGGCTCCGGTTGTTACCGATATGCGTCAGGCTGGTCATGCGCTGAATTGGGCGGTGAACGAAATGGAGCGCCGCTATCGACTAATGTCCAAACTAGGCGTGCGGAATTTGGCCGGCTATAACCATAAAATACAGGAAGCAGCTAAGCAGGAGCAGCATATTCCCAATCCGTTCAGCTTAACGCCAGATGCGCCAGAACCGTTGGAAGAGTTACCCACTATTGTCATCATCATCGACGAATTGGCTGACTTAATGATGGTCGTAGGTAAAAAAGTGGAAGAGCTAATTGCGCGTATTGCTCAAAAAGCTCGTGCTGCAGGCTTGCATTTAATTTTGGCCACACAACGCCCTTCGGTGGACGTCATTACCGGTTTGATAAAAGCTAATATTCCAACGCGTATTGCGTTTCAGGTTAGCAGTAAAATCGATTCGCGTACCATCCTGGATCAAATGGGTGCAGAAGCATTGCTGGGTATGGGTGACATGTTGTATATGCCGCCCGGTACCGGTTTTCCGGTACGTGTGCATGGTGCATTTGTATCGGATGAAGAAGTCCATCGGGTGGTCGAATTTTTGAAGTCGCAAGGTGAGCCGAATTACATCGACGGTATTTTAGAAGGAGGTACGGCCGAAGAAGGTGGTGGACAGCTTTCGATAGATGGTGTGGGTGCGGCAGGTAACGAGGCCGATGATTTATACGATTCTGCAGTAGCTATCGTCCTAAAAAACCGCCGCGCTTCGATCTCGTTGGTGCAAAGAAATTTGCGGATTGGTTACAATCGCGCTGCGCGTTTGCTAGAGCAGATGGAGCAAAGTGGAATTGTATCAACTATGCAAAGTAATGGTAATCGAGAAATTTTGGTACCAACGGCGACGGCTGAGTGAGTTGTGTTTCAAACTTTCTCACTGCGGTAATGCATAGGCGCTATATTCTGGATGAAGTCTATTTAACACAAGAATGTGAACCTTGAGTCCTGTTGGTGACTTGTCTAGGCGACCCCGTCTAGGCGACCCCGTCTAGGCGACCCCGTCTAGGCGACCCCGCGCAGGTACTAGTCGTAATTCGTAAATTTTATTACAGAGTAAATTTTTTAAATCGTCATCCTCGAGTGCTCTTATCGGGGATCCAGGGGTTTTTTAAACATTTTTACTACGCATATTATCTCTTTGAACATTAAACATTCTTTGTAGTTGTTTCGCTCAAGCTTAAAATTGATAGTTGATCCCAAAAAAATATTTCGGGAGAGAGGCACACACGATGTAAGCAGCCCTCGACAGTAAAAACTTATGGGTAATGATTCTCGCGCACGAGAAACCTGTGGCATGGATTACGTTCGTCACAAGAATTTCTTCTATATATTAAGTTAAAATTATTGTTTGCGTTTATATCCGAAAACGGCAGAACATGCCGTAGTGTTCATGAAATGCGTTGCTGTCCAACTAACTCTCTAGTGTAAAAATTCTCAGAAGGAACCTGTATGAAAGCAGCCGCAAAGTTTTTAATAATGGCAATTTATGTCTTATACGCAGTTTCAGCACATGCAGACGGATTAGAGCAATTTAACGCTTTTATTCGCAGCACGCATGCAGCGAAAGGTGAGTTTATTCAACACCAAACCAAACTAGTGAATGGAAAAACTCAAGCGACGAATCAATCCAGTGGCACATTTATGTTCGCGCGTCCTGGTAAATTTATATGGTTTTATCAAAAACCCTATGAGCAGCTACTGCAATCGGACGGAAAAAAATTGTACATGTATGACAAAGATCTCAATCAGGTAACCATGAAGCCATTAGAAGGTGTGTTGAGTTCTAGTCCTGCCGCTATTCTGTTTGGTGGGAATGATTTGGAAAAGAATTTTGTAGTAAAAGATATAGGTAAAAAAGAGGATATGGATTTTTTACAGGCCACTCCTAAAGATAAAGACAGTACCTTTTTATCGATCAGTATTGGTATGAAAAAAGGTACTCCTCAAAAAATGGAACTGCGCGACAACTTTAATAAAACGACGGTTATTCTTTTTCAAAATTTGGAGAAAAATCCGGCACAACTAACCAAAAATAAAGATAAGAATTTTGTCGATCCTTTCCAATTTACTGTGCCGGTTGGCGCGGACATTTTCAATTCGTGAACATGTCAGACCTGTTTAAATTCGCTCCGATACCCCCTCTGGCTGAAGCATTGCGTCCAAAAAATTTGGATCAGGTTATTGGCCAAACCCACTTGCTGAGTGAAGGTAAACCGTTACGTTTGGCATTTGAATCCGGTAAGCCATATTCCATGATCTTATGGGGACCACCCGGTGTAGGAAAAACGACCGTGGCACGATTAACCGCACATGCGTTTGACTGCGAATTTATTGCGTTGTCCGCAGTATTCTCGGGCGTTAAAGATATCCGCGCCGCGATGGAACAGGCAGAACAGTCATTAGCAAATGGGCGAACTACTATTTTGTTTGTGGATGAAATTCATCGTTTCAATAAAGCACAACAAGATGCTTTACTACCTTTCGTGGAATCGGGTTTAGTCACGTTTATTGGTGCAACGACGGAGAACCCGTCATTTGAAGTGAATTCTGCCTTACTGTCACGTGCTCAAGTGTATGTATTGCAATCCCTTTCTGAAGACGAATTGACGCAATTAGCCGTACGCGCACAGCGTGAAGTCTTACTGCATTTACAATTTGAACCGGGAGCCATAGAAGTTCTGGTCGGTTATGCGGACGGCGATGCACGGCGTTTACTCAATTTATTAGAGCAAACGAATAATGCCGCTATCTCGCTTGGAATTAGTAGAATCACCTCAGAATTTTTAGAGAATACGCTAGTTCTAAATGCCCGTCGTTTCGATAAAGGCGGTGATAATTTTTACGATCAAATTTCTGCTTTGCACAAATCCGTGCGTGGCTCTCATCCTGATGCCGCGTTATATTGGTTATGCCGCATGCTGGATGGTGGCGCTGATGCGAAGTATTTATCGCGCCGCATCGTACGTATGGCTTGGGAAGATATTGGTATGGCTGATCCGCGCGCTGTGCAGATTGTTAACGATGCTGCCAGCACCTACGAACGCCTAGGTTCGCCAGAGGGTGAATTAGCATTGGGTCAAGCAGTGATTTATTTAGCGGTAGCAGCCAAAAGTAACGCAGGATACAACGCGTTTAATCAGGCGATGGCCTTTGTAAAACAAGACAAGTCGCGTGAAGTACCGGTACATTTACGTAATGCTCCGACGAAATTGATGAAGGAACTTGGCCACGGTCACGCCTATCGTTACGCACATAATGAACCCGAAGCGTATGCTGCTGGTGAAACGTATCTGCCAGACGGAATGCCAGAACCCAATTGGTATAAACCTGTTCCCCGCGGATTAGAAAGTCAGATTGCAGAAAAATTAGCGCACTTACGTAGTTTAGATAAAGCCACTAAAAAAAAGTAGGGTTAGCCTTTTGGATCAGGAGCCAGGTGGCAGGCGTCAGGTGTCAGGTGTCAGGTGTCAGCAAATGGATGTAGACCTCTAGTACTGCAGTTTTACTTTTCACTGTTTCTGATTGTTGAATTTAAGAACTGAAACGTGACACCCTGACACCTGAAACCTGAATCCTGAATCCTGATTCCCTCCCTACGGTACAATGCGGCTTCCGTTCTTATCCTTCAATCTTCAATAAAAAAATCACCATGATAGACATTCAACTTCTTCGCAAAGACATCATCGCGGTTGCCGCACGTTTGGCGCAACGACAATTCATCCTTGATGTGGATACGTTTACTGCGCTAGAAGCGCAACGTAAACAATGCCAGTCACGTACTGAGGAGCTGCAAGGGCTACGTAACAGTTTATCCAAGCAAATTGGTATTTTGAAAGGAAAGGGCGAAGACGGCGGCGACTTAATGGCGCAAGTTAATAATCTTGCCGACGAACTCAAAAGCGTGGCAACCCAGTTAGATAAAGTTCAGGCTGAATTAACGCGCTTTGTAGAAGTTATTCCCAATTTGCCAGACACGGCCACTCCTATTGGTGCAAGTGAAGCCGACAACGTCGAAGTTCGCCGCTTCGGTACACCACGCCAATTTGATTTTGCTGTGCGTGACCATGTCGATATTGGCGCAGCATTAGGTTTGGATTTTGATACGGCTGTTAAATTATCGGGTTCACGCTTCACCTTGCTCAAAGGCGGCATTGCTCGTTTGCATCGTGCACTGGCTCAATTTATGCTAGACACGCACACGATGGAACATGGTTACACAGAATGCTACACGCCCTACATTGTAAACGCCGCTTCCATGCGTGGCACGGGCCAACTGCCAAAAATGGAAGAGGATTTATTTAGCGTAAAAAAAGGCGGACAAGACGGCGATGGTGAAACTTTATACCTTATTCCTACCTCTGAAGTGTCTTTAACTAATATCGTGCGCGATGAAATCGTCGCTTTAACTAGTTTGCCGATGAAATTAACTGCCCATACGCCGTGTTTTCGTTCAGAAGCAGGGAGTTATGGCCGCGATACACGCGGAATGATTCGCCAACATCAATTCGATAAAGTGGAATTGGTACAAATTGTTCAACCCAGTGAATCCGATGCAACATTAGACCAAATGGTGCAGCATGCTGAAACGATTTTGCAACGATTGGAGTTACCGTATCAGGTAATGGCGTTATGTACTGGTGATATTGGTTTTGCTTCCGGGAAAACGTTTGATATTAATGTGTGGCTGCCAGCACAAAATACCTATCGAGAAATTTCTTCACTGTCTAATATGTACGATTTTCAAGCGCGCCGTATGCAAGCACGTTTTCGTAACGCACAGGGCAAACCTGAACTGCTGCACACACTAAACGGTTCCGGCTTGGCGGTGGGTAGAACGTTGGTCGCGATTTTAGAAAATCATCAACAAGCCGACGGCAGCGTCACCATTCCGAGTGTGTTGCATCCGTATATGGGCGGAATTACATCATTAACAGCATCTGATTAGCAGAAGTAATTTATAAGAAGACTACTAAATGAAGGTAAACTTATAAAAACTTTCAAAAGAAACCTTTTAAAGCTAAGAGGGATTATGCTAAAATCGCTTTTTTCGCGGCTGTAGCTCAGCTGGATAGAGTACTTGGCTACGAACCAAGGGGTCGTGGGTTCGATTCCTGCCAGCCGCACCAGAATTATCAAGGGGTTACAGATTTCGGTCTGTAGCCCTTTTTGGTTTTTATGCTGCTCGCGCCCCAGCATGTGGGACGAAGTAAGCGACTGGGTTGACCGTAATGGCTCAGGTCAGAATGCTAACTTGTGTGGAAAGATGGACACGCTAAAGGTATCCCAATTGCTAACCGCTTGGTGGGAGCAGGGCTTGCTGGTAACGTTGCCCGACCGGGCGAAAAGAAACATGCTCTATACCAAGACGACCGAACCAGATGAACAACTGATTTATTCTCTGGGGCTGAAGATAATAAATTTAGAAATCAATGAAAATCATTTAAATTTAACGAATTAGATGAAATTTTATTATCCATTCTCGTATAGATGACTTTATCCCCTTGATGCAGCGAACACGGTGATGCTGTGCGGAAAGATTTGGGCGAGCAGGCATTGCTGGCCGAGCCGATAGTGGCCTTTTTTTCCTCGCGTCGATGTTTGGCTCTTGCTATAAGCGCCGTGGCATTGCTACAAGCCAAATTCACACAAGCGGTCATCAGCGGCAATCATTTTCCCCTTGAACAATCAGCTTTGCAGGTGTTAAGCACACGAGCCGGTGGTATTGGGTCTAGCGCTTACATACTCCCGACTTACCTCAGCGGTATAGTGCTTCGATGGACCTATTAGGGTTTACCCTATTGAGGAAAGACACAATAGTTGGCTGAGCCATAATTGGATAAAATGCGCGTCTATTTTAATCAGTTATCAAAAGGAAGGACGAAATGGATCATGCGCCGCAAACCATAGGTAAGTTACCCTCAGAGTCGGATTCCTATTCAAAGGCTCTTTTAGATTACTCAACTGAACCTGGCAGACAATCAGACCCGCCAGAATCATCTTTAAGTATTGTTGCGTCTTCAGACGAGGATTTAAAAAAGTTGTTTAATGGTATCTATTTTAAAGATCAGACGCGTTCTGAGAACATTTTTTTAGCTATAGAAAGTGGTCGTTTCCCGACTGCATATCCAGTTACTCTGAAGAATATTACTTTTAGAGTTCCCCTTGGAGAAACATACGTTTTGCCAGAAAATGTTCATCTTTATTTTGAAGATGGAGACGAAGCGGAAGACTGTACTTTAACGCGAGGCACTTTAAAATTTTTAAGTGGCAAACTTGTCGGTACCACGGTTAAGGCTAAGCCTTATGCGAATGGACCAGATGCGCAAGCACACAACAATGTGGAGGGCGGTGTGGCCTGGGCCAAAAATGGGGGCGCCGCTTATTCGAGTAAAGGTGCCACATCCTATGCAAAGAGTGGCGCGCGCGCCTATGCGGCCGATGGTGGCACTTCATTCGCCGTGGAACATGGCACCATAGCTTATGCCGACGGAAAAGGTTCTCGGGGTTTTGGGCTTAAGTTTGACACGGAGGTTCGACTGACGAATTATGCAGTAGGATACAGAAATGCTGATGGTGTAAAAATAGTAAAATATGATGAGACCCGCTGCCCTTCCAGGGAGACTGTTTGCCGTCGTATTATGTCTTCATTGGAAGACGAACGACGATATAACAGCGACATGAGGGAGCTGATCGAGCTTTCAAAAGCGGGTGATCAACGAGCATCCACTACCCTTGGCTTGAAGACAAATGTCGAGTTAAAAAAATTCTGGGGTAGTAGCAATAATAATCCCAAAGTCGATTTTCTAACGCGAGCTTATGAGTTGGGCAGTCGTGAAGCGCCACGCCAACTAGGCGACTATTATATGCAGCGCAGTAAATTAATCGATGAACCAGCAGATTTAAAAGAAGCATTGGAGTGGTATGGAATAGCGCGTGAAAAGGGTGATACCACTCTTGATGAAAAAATTACTCGAATTAAAGCAAAGCTAAAGCCTTTTGATTGCATTATTTCTTAATGCGAAAGTCGGAAGCTTGGGGCATGACGTGGTCTATATCGCGAAAATAATCACTAATCGACCATTGTGATTCCCTCGGATGGTAATGTGAATCCAGTAGCGCAAACGCAGAGCGATAGCCACCAATTATTTATTATTGTGGACGAATGGGCTTTAGAACTATGACCGAAAATGATGCTGACCCTATGCGCAAATGGTCCATTTGAAAAACGTTTTCAAAAATTCGGGCTTTTATGCGATCGCTGTGTATCTGCAAGCAGGACCTGCTAAGTGAATACTCAATCGGGTATTCCCCAATTTCCTAAGAAAAATGGGGTTTTTTAGCTAAGCCTGCTGGTGACTCTACCGCACCAGCAGCTATTAAAAGAGACCTCTGCACACAACCTACTGCGCGAGCCAAATACGGCGGTGCGCGGTGCTCGCAATCCTCTTGTACTCAAGTAGACTCCGGTTGCTGCGCTCCTTGCGGCTTATCTTTGACTCGCTCGGTACGGTAGTGCAGAGGTCTCCTAAGTAAGGTATAGTAGATTTACTTCAAATATATATTTAGCCGCGCATCGACTATGAACGGTTTTACTTAGGACACCATTATGCCAGCGGCTTTAACAGCAGAGAGAGTAATTCGAACAACCACCTTGCACGAATCGTTGATTGCAAACGAAAATAAAAAAGTAAGCAACGCGCTTGAGTGTGCTGCAGACGCGCCAATATCATCAGAGGTAAAGATAGCTGCTCTCATAGCCGGCTTAGCTACGTTTGGAATTGGCGCTGTATTAATATTGGGAATTCGAAAATTTTACCAGATATACCAAGCAAGCGAAAAGCAGAGGGAGCAAGCTGAATTTGCATGCCGAATAATTTTTCAACCTGTTGAAGACGCTCATGAAGATGAAAAAAGAATTACGATTAAACTAGATTCTGGTAACACAGTGGTTTGTTCAGAAAAATTTGATGGTCTCTGGATCAGTACGAACGGAGGGACAGCAAGAAGACATTCTGAGCTTGGAAAGATTCAGCAACTAAAGGAGTTTTTTAGAGCCGACATTAAGCAAAACAGTGATTTTTACATTGAAAAAAATCCAGATAATTCTCTTATCGCGCTTCTTTGTAGTGCGGTAAAGGAAGACAATAGCAAAGCCGATGAGCTTTTTGATCTATTCCAGAACCTTGCATGCGGCAGAAAATTTTCAGAATTTCAACGTAGCCTTCTGTTGGTAGAAGAATTTGAAGTAACGAGACCACAGCAAAGCGTCTTTAAATATAAGGTTAAATTTGGTGATTTTAGGATGGTATCGCTGCAATGCGAAGACGGCCAATTAGATAGGGGCTTATTTGAATTAAAGACTAATGGTTTTGATAATAATGCTACCAAAATTCTAAAGCCAAAAACATTGAAAAGGTTATTAAATAAGGCAACCCATTCATCAAATAGTTTTTCATTTGAAGCTAATATTTCAGAGGTTGCCCTTTTCTTGAGAAAAACAACTACGTGTTCTAATCCATTGCAGTTAATTGTGAAGAAGGAAGATGGCAATTCAGTTGTTACCGTTAACATCCCTGGTAAAGAACTTGAAAGGATACACTCAGAAATTCATTTTCAAGGTGACTTGAAATTGAATGATCGCTTATTTAAAGCTGTTAATAATAAAATTCATGTACCAAATCTGATTTATGAGGCAAGGGAAATAACAGAGGATAATAATTTGAGGGCAGTTATTAAATCGATAGCAAATCCAAGTAAATGGCGTAGCTTACTCGACTATGTCGTTGATATAACCAATTGCTCTTTTCAAATAAAACAGTTTGACCAAATGCGTAAAGATTTACATAGAAGTATAAGTTTGTTTCCAGAATTTTCTGAAGATCACGAGATTTTTACACAGCAGAGATATACCAAGCTTATTCAAGATTGTTTTTCAAATACAGCGGAATTGGAAAACTTAACATCAGATGATAGAGATTTTTATGAAGAGTTTTGTAAGCTCTCGACTGATGATAAAAACAGATTCCTGTCTAGTCTTAAACAAGGAGTTTCGCAACACTCTACCAGTTTGCAACTTATTTTTTTTCAGTTTGACTCTAAGAAACAAGCGCGCTTAAAACGCGCATTTTTCGGAGTGGACGACCGTCTCGCTTTTTATGGGACGAACGAACAATTACAAGCCAAAATATCCTCACTTTCTATCCAAGACCAAGCATTATTTTTAATTGTCGTGGACCAAGGTTATAAGGCTTTTTCGAGCATACGGGCACTGCACTTTCGAGGCAGCGATAATATTTCGGTGAGTATGCAGAGTGAAATGCCTTTCATCTATAAGGTTATGCCTATAAATTCAAATAGACCTAAGGAAGTTAGAATAGAAGTGACGAAAAGTCGTAATTTTGTGGATGACGGAGACGTTATAGGAAACCAACAAGTTTATGGCCTTTATACAGTTTCATTTAAAAAAGGAACAGGACTAGCTGGCGCTAATATTCGGTTGAGTAATGTTGAATTGAAGCTAACAATGCCTAATAAAAATGGAAGTTTTCCAACAGTTTGCAAAACATTACCAATGGCGGGAGGTCAGATTACAGATTATGAAATTCTGCGACAACGAGGGCGTGTTTTAAAGTGGTTTTCGTGAGGACAGTACGGTTGCAACAATTTAGCGCGGCTGTACCATATTCGACCACCGGTTACGCTAGTATATCCTGTAGATTTTCAGAAACGAAGAAGGGTAGATGCAGACAAGTTTATTTTCTGTAGATTATTTTTCGCCGTAGTAGTATCGACCATTGTGATTCCCTCGGCTTGTAATGTGAACCCAGTAGAGCGACCGCGGAGTGATAGCCACCAATTATTTATTGTTGTTCAAAAAACAGGTAATCCTAAATTTTCCGGGTGACGCCAAATGGTCAACAGGAGAATTGAGTTCGCTGGTGCGTAAGAGGTATTTGTTTACTCCTGTTTGATCAAAGCAACCCCGTCATCCCACGCTAATTTAGAGATTTTTGTTGAATCCTGGCTGAGCCAGAATCGCTTCAAGTCGCAAGCGTGTAATGTGATCGATGATATCCTTGGGAACATGTGAAAAAACGGACTCATCGTTTTTTTTTGCTTCTAGCATCATTGTGTATGCCTCTCGGGCCTCTCGTAGTTTTTTCACCCGTTCTGCTGCTATTCCCACATATTTTCTGGCTTTTGCATCATTTTTGGGCACGCTATAAAGGCCTGCCTTGTATACTTTCCCGAGAAAATAGGCAGTGTATTTTAGATTCGCCTTCTCGGCGACGGCTTTCTCCAGGGAACTTACCATTTGCCGCGAGTATCCAGAAAGTATCGCTGAAAACCGGAGGCGCTCAATAGCGTTCGCGACACTTCGAGCCGCTGTATGATAGCTTATCAACTCTGAACCGATATACGTTCTTGCATCAGGGAGGGCGAGAATAGCGTAAGCAATTCCTGGGGCGCCGTCAAAAAAAATCTCAAGGGCTGCCTCAAAAAGTTTGTCGCCGATAATTTTTCTTTCTAGCTCTCTACAATTATTTTCTGCATAGGTATAAGTGGCTTCAAAAATCTTGATTGCTTCTTTATGCTTTCCTTCCTCAATCTTTGAAAAAGCAAGGTCAATTTCACTTTCGGCCAACATAACGCCTTTACTTTCTTTTATAACACTAATAGATTGAAACTCAGCCACAGAAACCTCAAACCCATAACAATCAATCTCGCGCCCGTCAATAAAAGTGAAGTCAGTGTTAGATAAATCTAGTTTTCCTATATTATTCTTTTCCGTAATTGCCTGCATCAGAGCATTCATTTTTGAATAAGTTTTTTCGCTAGACTCGAAATAACCAGTTCTGAAAACAGTTGACAGTGTCTCGGCTAACGATTCTGAAAGAAAATGATCCTGTATACCGAGCTGGCCAGATTTAATTTCAAGCCCACCATAACTTCCTACCAGGAATTCGATCATCCACCTGTTTGTACCTAAACATTCTTCCAGACTGGCTTTTCCAGTTAAGAACTTCAAAAGCTGTTCCTCTGGAACCCATGCTTTATGCATAAGAGTTAGCGTGTTTTGAAATCCACTGTCTCTCTTTAGTCCCTCCAGAAAGAGACGATTGCCGTCTATTCTTTCCACTAAATTGATTACGTGGGGATCGACTGTACTCGTCTTCTCTGTTGAGTTCGAATTACTTAAATGGAAAGCAGGACGAGTAGTGTTTACTGGTTGACTGATTGGCAGCATAGATGACTTTCTCAAGATTGTTGGAATACGGAATAAATAAGTTGACCCTTCATTCACCCTGTGAGACCTCTGCGCAATTTACTGCGCGAGCCAAATACGGCGTTCGGGGACACACACTGGTGCTCGCAATCCTCATGTACTCAAGTACATTCCGGTTGCTGCGCTCGGTGCGCCTTGTCTTTGGCACGCTCGATACGATTGTGCAGAGTTCTCCTGTCGGGATTAGGCGATGCTATGATTGATTCGGTTTTAGCACGCGAAAAATGGTTCAGTGAAGTCATTATTGGTTATGTGATCCCTTCCGACAATTGGGGATATCCACTAAGTAGCAACTACATTTTTCGCCACTCTGGCTCGTCCAAAGATCGTCCTGTATGCGCAATTATGAAAACGCGTTGCAAGCTGCTCAAATCAATAGCCAATATTTCGGATAAGACAGCATAGATAAAATCAATAATTTTAAACCACTGGTAGTGGCGAAGTTTTAGGGGACATAATCCTTTCAGAACTCAGTTAGAATAATGGACTTAATTTTTGGAGAGCTATATGCAAATTAAAACAACGCTACTACCATTATTGGCAGTAATTATTTTTATCAGCTCCACATTGGCCGCCAACGACGTAATCGTTAAAATTGGTCATGTCGCTCCCCTTTCCGGTCCGAATTCCCACTTGGGCAAGGATAATGAAAACGGTGCCAAAATGGCGGTTGAAGAATTAAACGCAAAAAGGTCAATGATCGGTGGCAAACAAGTTAAATTTGAATTAGTCACAGAAGATGACGCGAGTGACCCAAACCGGGCTACTGCCGCAGCAGTCGCATTAGTTAATGCCAAAGTAAATGGTGTGGTTGGCCATCTGAATTCTAGTACTTCAATTCCGGCGGCAAAAATTTATTATTCAGCAGGAATTCCTCAAATTTCGCCTTCATCCACCGCCACGGCTTATACCTCAATGGGTTACGACTCTGCTTTCCGGGTCGTGGCCAGTGATAGTCAACTAGGCAGAATTTTAGGTCGTTATGCAGTACAAACGCTCAAAGCTCACACTATTGCTGTTATCGACGACCGCACTGCCTATGGTCAAGGAATTGCTGATGAATTTGTTAAGGGTGCTAAAGCTGAAGCTGAAATAAAAAATAGTAGGTTGAATTTTACCCGGCTACAACATACTGACGATAAAGCAACCGATTTTAAGGCGGTTTTGACGGCAATAAAACCAGCAAAACCAGATGTCATTTTTTTTGGTGGGATGGACTCCGTTGCAGGTCCACTGCTGCGTCAGATAAAGGCGTTAGGAATCACAGCTAAGTTTATGGGTGGTGACGGAATGTGTACCACTGCATTACCTAAATTAGCGGGAGACAGTATGGCTGATGGACAAGTCACCTGCGCAGAAGCCGGAGGTGTCGTTGATACGCAGCAAATAGCTTATAACAATTTTCGCGCTGCTTATAAAAAGAAATTTGGCGTTGATGCCGTTATGTACGCGCCTTATGTATATGATTCTGTTATGACATTGGTCGACGCCATGCAACAGGCCGGTTCGTCAAAACCTGCTTCCTACTTGCCATTTTTACGAAATATTCATCACAAAGGGGTCACTGGCGATATTGCATTCGATAAAAAGGGCGATATTCAAGGGGGCACTATGACAATGTTTACGTATAAATCTGGCAAACGCCAAGAAATAGGTATCCTTAAATAAGATCTGTAATAATGATAGCGGTTTGACTCAATAGTGGACCGTGCTATCGAAACGGTTTCGACAGATTGGGTTTGCATCACTGCTTTCTAACTGTGCCCTTCATCCAGTAACTTACCCTGGTCACACTTAGGTCTGTCCCAAGGAACAATTTGGGTGAACGTTTTAAGCATGTTCAGCCAACACAAGCAAATCCATACCTTTGTATGATGAAAAAGAATAATTATTGACTTAGTATTTAAAGGTACGCGCAAGTAACATTAATTAGTACAGCTTACTTGGTTTGAAAAAACAAAATTCGGTTTCTAATAAATAATCTTTGAAGCGCGTCAAATTTTGAAGCTTTGCCCAACCTTAACCAGCGAGCCAAAGGCAAAACGCACGGAGTGAAGCGAGCGGAATTTCCCTAAGTGCACAGGGACTGCAAGCACCGCAAAGACGCATTTAATTCGCGTATTGTAGTGTACGGAAGTCTACCTTACCGATGAGTGCAGTGAGGGCTGGGTGACATTGATTAATCTAGTCGAGTTTTTTCCCTAAGATTTTGTAGTTCTTTACGATGGCAATCAATGACTGCACCCCCTAACAAATCCCTGGCTTCACAACTCACACGTCGAATTTTTACGGTCTATTTAGCGCTTGCTATTTCGTTAATACTACTTCAAATCGGTATTGAGTACAGCAATACTTATACTGCCGTATCTAATGAAATTGGGGCTACTGTGCATTTTTTTGAATCTGCCGGGGCCAGCCATAATCTCGTTATTGAACGCACCAAATTCAGTATCTTGTCTATGCTTACGGTATTTCTCAGTACCACAGCAGCTTTATGGATCATTCTTACGTTTTTCGCTGATCAATTTCTAACAAAACCCTTGCGACATTTTATTGCACAGATCAAGTCGCTTAACTTCGTTGAAAATTTCAATGAGGCAATACAAACGCACGATCTTGACATTGGCCCGACACCAAGCATAGAACTAAGTGATTTGCGAGCTACGCTAAACAAATTTATGGCATCCGTCGCAGCCAGCCAGCACAAAATGCAAAAAGAATCTGCAGAAGCAGTCAATCTAGCAAAGGCAAAATTTCTTTCTGCTGCCAGCCACGATTTACGTCAGCCTATGCATGCTTTCAATCTGTATCTTGCTTCGTTAGCAGAGCTCGAGGTAGCAGGGCCCGTTCAGGTTTGCGTAGACAATCTGAGCAAATGTGCCAAAGCCATGAATGATATGCTTGACACTTTATTGGAGATATCAAATATTGACGCAGGTGCGACGCAAGCGAGTTTTAGTATTTTCCCCATTGCTTCACCCATTGACCGCGTTCAGGCAGAATTCGAACCGTTGGCAAATGCAAAAGGATTAACCTTGCATATTGTCCGTAGTTCCGCATTCGTTTATAGCGACGAAGAAATCGTAGAGCGCGTATTGTGTCTCTTGGTCTCTAACGCTGTGCGTTATACCGAGCAAGGCAGGATACTCATTGGCTGCCGCCGCATGGGTAAAAAATTACGTTTAGCGGTAATGGATACGGGCCTTGGCATTGAGACAGATAAACAGCAAGCTATCTTTGAAGAGCATTTTCAACTCGATAATTATGAGCGAAATCGAGCTAAGGGACTTGGACTCGGGTTGACGATTGCTCAGCGTTTAGCCAAGTTGTTGGAAACGCCTATTACCCTCAATTCCAAACTAGGGTCTGGTTCAATGTTTGCTGTTGATCTGCCCCGAATTGATTTGGACGCAATTGAACCAATTATGTTCAATCTACCCATCAGTTCAAGTGTGAGCGTGCCTATAATCCCGAGTCGTCAACGAGCGGCAGATTTTACGATTATGGTAATAGACGATGAACCACTCATTCTAGATGCTACACGCACCCTGTTGGAATGTTGGGGATATACCGTCATCACTGCCATTAATGAGGGGGAAGCAGTAGAGAAATTAACAAAAAATCAATGCCTAATGGATATGATTATTTGTGATTATTTGTTAGGCGGTGAGACCGGGATGAGTATTATTGCTACGTTGCGGGGGCTCTGTAATAAAGAAGTTCCTGCCTTACTCGTCACCGGAGTTACCTTGCCGGATCATATTGAAACGATGCAGGCTAGCGGCCTTGCCTTTATGTACAAACCGCTCGATCATGACAAATTGAGGGTCGTGTTATCTCAACTCATCCGATTTAATCATGACCAATAGCGTGCTTATTATTGAAGATCATCCCTTGTATCGCGATGCGCTTATTCCTCTTCTGGAAGAAGTTTTCGATGACTCTAAAGTTATGGCTGCCACCTCGGCAGAAGAGGGATTGAGTTTAGCTGCAAAGCTTCCGAATCTACGTCTTATATTGCTCGATTTGAATTTGCCAGGACTATGTGGAAGAGAGGCCGTTGCTGCTTTTTACCAATCCTATCCGAGAGCAATTACCATAGTCATATCTTCATCTGAGGACCGCCGTGACGTGAGCGCATCTCTTCGTGCCGGTGCGCGAGCTTTTATTTCCAAGCACGTTTCTCGGACAGTGATGTTAGATACCATTCACAGGGCGCTCTCTGGTAAATTGTCGAATCCCGAGTGGGTACGTCCTTCGCACCAAAGCGTTGTCGTGGATGAGCAAACATTACCGTTGAATCAGCGTCAACTGGGCATTCTTACGCTTCTCGCCCGCGGCTGCACAAATAGAGAGATAGCAGCCCAGGTAGGCCTTGCAGAGATTACCGTAAAGCAACATATTACGGTCATTTTTCGAGTTCTGGGTGTGGAAAATCGTTCACAAGCACTGTTAGCAATCCGTCGATTTGGGCTTGTACCGGATTAAATCTAGATTTCCCACCAGACCGCTACAACTTCATCGGAAGGGTGATGAATACTACAAGCTAGGTTATAAATGAGATCGCGAATTGCGTGCAACGCTACAAAGCGAATTGCACTCCCTTTAATTCTCCAGGACTGCGTCGTTTGTCGTTGCCATAGCTCGCTACGTCACCTCCTCACTTCTTGCCAAACGACTTAAAAGAAGCAAACTTTGCTCCGTTCTAATGCAAACTCTGGGTTAAAAAAACAGCGCTGGTATAGAAAAAATAGGTGCTGATTCTCTACTGATTCACATGCCGTCATTCAACTTAAATCTTTTGTTCGTTTTCTTACGATGTTTGCTGCGCATGGGACTAAAAAGCGCATGTTGATGCGTGCAAGATGATTTGCTGATTCCCTGGACTTCGTTATTTTTTTAGAAATATACAGTAGCCTTTGGGATCTTTTCAGTGACTTTGCTTATAAATTCTGTGGTCGTAGCGGGGCGATTTTTTCTTGTTAAATCTTAAATCGGAAAAGTAATAGGCGGGCGCCTTAGATCATAAATGTGGAAATCCACAATACTTGAGAAAATAGTCATCACCTATAATTCATTTCATATTTTGCAAACTGTCCGCTAAGCGACTAGTGCTAAATTTCATTTTTGAAATTAATTTGTTAACAAAAGGACGACCATGCTCAACTTACCATCAGTCATTAGCCCTAAGGTGGGAATGAAAAACTGCACTGAAAAAGTTAATTGCAACTCGGATACCGCAGCTATAAAATACAACGACCAAGTTCAAAACAAGTACACCCATGAATCTTCAGGTCAGCTGATTGATGATGTTGAGGAAGCTAAGCAGAAGGCTTCCAAAAGCTCGCAGCACATAGCAGATGAGCCAGACTTATGTCTCTCCTCATTAGATCTCGTCTCTATGCCGATAGAGCCAGGACACCTATTAAATGTCCACACGGGACTTCTCTCGTCCCTAACCGAGACACATTTACATTACAAAATAAATTCTTATTTATCACTTAAGGACAACATAAACCAAGCTGAAGCTAGCAAATTTCATCACAAAATTTGTGAGGATTTTTACGCGATGGGATTAAAAATGAATTCCCCGGAGGTAAAACAGCGGCGTGACACGGGGATGACCGTGACTCAAATTTTTGCGCAGTGCCCTGGACTGAGAAAGGACTGCCGTGTCCCCGAGGATGCAATAGGCAGAGCCTATTTGGATTCCCTGGGCATTGGTGGTCCGCTGACGAATCCAAAAATTATTAGTGGCGCGTTGACCATTGAAGAAGCTCTTGCAAAACGGCGCGATGTTATTAGTAACTTTAAGGAAGAATGGAAGGTTTGGGATTACCATGGGACCATGCTCGATGAAAGCCTCGAAAACGGCTACTTAGATGGGACTATTAAGTATGTCGTTGATGGCTCACTTGCCTTTGACGATGCCTTGGCTTTACTTTTTTCGAGCTCCATTGGCAACGAATATTGTCCGCTGAACAAGAAATCGGTGATGAAATATATTGATAATGGCTTGCTATTGGTAGAACAGGCCATCAATGAACTTTCGTCCTCCCGAAAAGAAATTATTGATGAACCGTGGATTCAGAAATATATTGATAACGGCATGCTAACAATGGAACAATTTTGCATGTACGAACCAAATAAACTTGAAATGCTTGTAGAAGAGGAACTACAAAAATGTCTTGATAATGGATTCCTGACAATGGCACAAGCTTTCAAACTCCCTATAGTGTACGGCGGTTACCCTGAAGTAGAAAAATTCTTTACTAAAGGCTTATTGAATGTAGAACAGTTCATGAAGTTAGCTTTCCAAAGAAAACTTCATGTACTGAAAAAAAAAGTAGCTCAGGAATATCTAAATGATGGTCTCTTAACAATAGAAAAAATTATCAAATTAAACGTTGCAGAGTTAACAACTCTATTGGGTGAAGCGGTATAAAAGTACTGAAGATAAGTTATTGCCATAGAAGAAGTAATCAAAGTTTCTCTTGCTTTGGCAGACTTGTCCCAACGCACTTGCATGCTGTCTACTTCCGTCAAAACACAAGGTATCTTCAGCCCTACAATCAATGCGCGGTGCTCGCGATCCTCAAGTACATTTCGGTTGCTGCGCTCCGTGCGCTTTGCCTTTGCCTCGCTCGCAACGGTTGTGTAGAGGTCTCTATACCTAGCTATACGAAATCACCATTCCCCAGCTAAACCACCGACGCGATTAAGCCATCGAGGTACTTCCTGTTCCAGGCTAGTCAGTGCTGAAATCAAATGATGTTCTTTGCTTATGAAGTAATCGTTGAGGATGTAACGAAAAATTCGTCTATCAATTTGATATTGATTTACATACTCGTATTTCATCCTGTTCATTCCCTATTAGAATTTTTTAAGGGGATTTTTGAATCGAAATAGTAGATGAATATTTCGCGCTTTTCATCATACGAAGGTATGCGTCTTCTTCCAACTGAAGATAAAGTCCAGTGTGCATAATATTTGTAACGGCGGAAATACCATTTGAGATGCGGGTATACCCTAATGTGGAAAAGGCCCAATGGCACAATGCATTTTTCTTCAATAGAATGTCTACTTGATTTTAATAAGCATTAAAAGGAAGATGAAATGGCATCAATATTAATGAAGGAAGTGCCCAGAAGCCCCTTGAACGCGTCGTCAGAAATGGATAGACGAGCGGAGCAGTTCGAGCGGCGGTATTTATCTAAGTCAAGCGATTTGAAACTCTATTTCGACGAATGCAACCTGACTTATGACAGTAATAAATCGCGTAGTGAAAATATTCTTCAATCTCTAAACAGGCTCGACCCAAATAACCCGGTGACTTTTGTTGAGATTCCTTTTGAAGTGCCTGAGAAAGTATCTTATAAATTACCTGATAATTTTGGTTTGAAAAACTGTTTAGTAATTGGCGAAGGCATCCTCGAATTTTCAAGTTTCACTTCAGGGTCGGCTCAGCCTACTGTAATAAACAGCGAAGACGATATGAAAAAAATGTTAGGACTCTATATCCGGCTAAGTCAATGCTCTGGAATATTGAGCAGGCTCAACGAGTGGGGTATTGGCCTCCTGGGGACGTCGTTTTATTTAATTCGACATTAACGTGCAATAAAAACAAAGTGTTTTTACCAAAAAATGTTCATTTGGATGCTTGCTTTATAGAAAATGGTCACCTGATATTTTCCAGCGGAAAGCTTACAGCGAATAAAGCATATGCGATAGCGCATGCAGAAGGCGAACTTGCAGAAGCGCATACACATGTTGGGTTTGCATGCGCAAGTAATTTGGGCAGCGCATACGCCACTGGCACGGGAAAGTCATTCGCTTTAACAGATGAAACGTCTGCTTTCGCAAATGGGAGAGATGCCAAAACATTTGGCCTGCAACTTGGTGCAAGAATTATCGTCTCCGATGGAGCAGTTGGTTACCCTGCGCAAGGTGTTGAAGTAATTAAAGATATTCACTCTTCAGTTCACCCGGCGTTAGCGGAACAACACAGCCCACCTTACGTCGTAGGTCAAACGGCCAAAGACTCCGTTGAACATGCCATGTTTAAACAATATCTTTTGGATTTAAATCATCTTGCATATATTGGGGATAGTAAGTCAGCATTTAAATTGGGCATGCAGACTGATGCTGTGTTAAATATTTTTTTTGAGGTTCCTAACATTAAATCGAAAAAATTTTTTCTACTAGAGCTTGCTCATAAATTGGGGCATTCAGAAGCTGCTTATCAATTAGGTTTATATTATTTGCAGAAGCAAGCAGTTACTGGAGAGTCTAACTTTCAATGCGCATTGGACTGGTTTATACAAGCAGTGGGAAAAAAGACATGCCAGGCAGAGGATGCCCTGAAGAAAATTTACTTGCTGACGCTGGTAACAGACAACAAAAAAGACTCCGCGTTTAAGCTTGGAACGATGGAAGATGATGAGTTAAAAGAAGTTTTTAAGGGGAGCAATAGCCCAAAATATAATTTTTTACTTAAAGCATACGAGCTGGGACATAAAGAAGCTGGATACCAATTGGGTGAGTATTTCAATAATAAGCCTAATGCAACCGAGCTGGATTTTAAAGATGCGTTGGCTTGGTATTCAAGAGCTCTTGGTAAATCGGATGAGCCAGATGTTGAGCAAAAAATGAAACAGATTGAAGCAACTATGCGGCACAATAATTGCATTATTTCCTAAGGAACTAACTGTGGGACGGGAAAAGCATTTCGGACTCTTAAGTTCCGGGTAAAAAGCACTATGAGGCTCGCGGGTGTCTAACGAATACGATTGATAAAATCGTCCGCTGTGCTTGTCGCAAATAGATTAGAAGTCGGTGGTGCTGAACGCCAAAATTCTGTCCCCCGAAATTAATTAATGTTCCAATAACAGGAGATATGATATGGAAAATTTTAAATG
This sequence comes from Solimicrobium sp., assembly GCA_021155915.1. GTDB lineage: Bacteria > Pseudomonadota > Gammaproteobacteria > Burkholderiales > Burkholderiaceae_D > Solimicrobium. Next base: position 30,703 of record JAJNBE010000030.1, read on the forward strand.
CAATCGGGAAATAGTCCCCTATGTGGGCAATAGCAACACCCCTTCAAATTATTCACGACGCAACACCGATGAGACTGAGTCGTGTGCCACCACTAACACAAGCGATACCCCGCCTTGCCAATTTGCATCTACGCAAGAAGAGCTTGCTGCATTGTTCGGAAACTATTTTACTGATTTATCACGTTGCGATAATATTTTCCTGGCTATAGAGACTGGCCGTTGGCCGACGGCAGGTCTGATCGTTTTAAAAGATATTCCTTTCAAAATTCCTCTCGGCGAAATACGGGCTTTGCCAGAGAACGCTCATCTTTTTTTTGGAAAAGGCGACAAAACGGAACGCTGTATCTTAACGCAAGGTACGCTTAAATTTTCGAGGGGCGAATTGGTAGGTACAACCAAAGATGCGACGCCGTATGCAATAGGGCCAGAAGCTAAAGCATACACTATTGCACAAGACGGACATGCCTACTCAGCTAATCGGGGCAGTGCACACGCGACGTTTGGTGGATGCGCTTTCGCACTGGGTGACCGCGCCCGCGCTTATGCAAATGGAAAGGGTACAAGAGCCTATGGAATGGAGATTGGGTCAATAGTTCATGCGACAGACGGAGCAACTGCATTCAAACATATAGAAGGGATAAAAATAACTAAAGATAGCCAATCTCAAGCAAGCTGGACTGCGGTGCACCTCAATGAACCTGCGCATATGAATAGCAATGGTCGCTATACAAATGAATTTATTGCTTATATAACTGATCTAGGTCATTTGGCAAAAGCCGGAGACGGCGCCGCGCAGTTTAAACTCGGGATGGTGCATAACTCTACGTTAAGAAATCTTTTTAATGAGTTCGAGAATCCCAAAGTCCGATTTTTAGAGAGTGCTTATAAATCAAATATCAAGGAGGCGGCTTTTGAACTTGGTGAGTATTATATGCAGCGAGATGTATTTACAAAAAAAGAAGACCGGGAAAAAGCCTTAAAGTGGTACAAAATTGCGCGGGACGAGAATGGTGATGTAAATGTTCAGGAAAAAATTGAGAAGATTGAAGCACAGTTGCAAAGTGACGAAAAATCACAATCTGAAATTGTATCATTTGCTGATAACTTTTTTCGGTCGTAGTGAAAATACACCCGTAACTTTGAATAAGGAACGGCGTATGTATTTTTTTGGAAGTAAAGCATGATTATTGTAAAAGATCTTGAAAGTCTCCAGATGGTCGAACCTTGGAGAAGAAATTTAGCATTCCTCATCGATGCGCTAGTACTGTATTTGGTTGGAATATGCTTGGGCTTATTTTTTTTAGATTATTTTATTAGTCTGGGATCGTGGGGAATTGTTATTGGATTTAGCATTGTGCTTGCTTATTTCACCTTGATAGAAAGTGGCCTAGGTAGTGGGCAATCGGTAGGGAAAACTTTTTTGAATTTGAAAGTTGTATCCTGCAATGGCGACCACCTTAGCTTAACTAAATCATTAATTCGATCTTCTGTATTTTTCGCTCCACTATTTCTGTGAAGATTGCATTTAGGGAAGGGCTCTCCCCTCTCCTTATCAATTTGTTCGTAATATTTGAAATTTTCCAATTAATCGATTTGCACATACGCTATCAAGGAATCAGCCAATCTTTGCACGATTTTTTGGTTGACTCAATGATAGTAAAAGTAGAAAAAACAAATAATACAAGTTCTCAGGAAGTAAAATTTTTCGCGAAAATTTCTTCCCTAGAAGAAAAATATTTCGCGAGAATTTATTCACGTGAGAACATCATAATTTCTATCATTATTTCTGCGGCTTTGGCTGTGTTTATGCAAATGCAAATGGCTACGGAACCATTTTTATCAATAACTTCGCTGACCAAGGTGCTTTCGAAAGAGCCTGACATAATCAAGGCAACGGTATCTGAGAATAAAAGGACAAAACATTTATCAATTGATGTGTGGGCGTATGATAGGAATTTAGGTGATGAATCCGAATTCAATCGACTAAAAAAAGTTATTCTCAGTAGCTATCCCAATATCCTACGACAACACGATGAAGTTGATGTTTTGCTTTCTTAAGGTTACGGCATTGGTATCTATTTTGATTTTCGGTATGTTAATTTTTTTTTCTCACCGAAAACTCAGCAGTTATAAAGGTTTCAAAAATCGAGAATTTTTTGTAGGTATCACTCGCCAGCTTTGCTGGTCCTCAATTATAAGTTAATCTGAATGAAGTTTATCCAACTAAGCGCCCGCCGCGCACTCGTAATCCTCGTTTAGCCAGCCCAGGTGCCAAGCAGCTTAGCGCCGCCAATGCTTCGCCGCTGTGGGCGTGGCAAATGGCTACGCCTAATGCATCGGCGGCGTCTGGGCCCGGCAAACTGGGCAGCTGCAACAAGCGCTGTACCATTTCTTGCACTTGTTCCTTTTTCGCTTTGCCATGACCGACCACACCTTGTTTGACCTGCAGAGCCGTATATTCCGCGACAGGTAAATTGGCATTTACTAACGCGCAAATGGCTGCACCGCGCGCTTGACCTAGTAAAAGTGTGGATTGAGGATTAACGTTGACGAAGACTTTCTCAACGGCGGCACAGTCGGGTTGATAAGTTGTGACAATTTCTGCCACACTGATAAAAATGGTTCTGAGCCGCTCTGGCAAAGTACCGTCAATGGTTTTAACGGTACCCGAAGCGAGATAAAAAATTCGTTGACCTTGTTTCTCGATCAGGCCGAAACCAGTGGTGCGCAAGCCTGGGTCGATGCCGAGGATTTTCATCGAGTGATGAAGCAATCAGTGCCGAAAATGACGTACCCCAGTCAACATCATGACCACACCGTGCGCATCGGCGGCATCGATAACTTCCTGATCACGCATAGAACCCCCCGGTTGCATCACACAAGTGGCGCCCGCTTCAACGACCACATCTAAACCATCGCGAAATGGGAAAAACGCGTCGGATGCCACGGCCGACCCCACCAATGTCAGCCCAGCATTTTTGGCCTTAATTGAAGCAATGCGTGCAGAGTCAACACGACTCATCTGGCCGGCCCCCACACCTAGTGTCATACCATTGCCACAGAACACGATAGCATTTGATTTAACGTATTTGGCAACGCGCCAGGCGAATAACATATCGTTGATTTCCGTCGGCGTAGGTTGGCGTTTGCTGACAATGTTGAAATCATCAATCCCCACATTTCTTGCATCCGGTGATTGCACTAACAGACCACCGCCAACCCGCTTGTAGTCGCGTCGGTTAACGGCTAATCCGAACTTGCCCAACGAAATTTGTAATACCCGTACATTCTGTTTGGCCCCAAAAATCGCGCGCGCTTCTGCGGTGAATGACGGAGCAATGATGACTTCTACAAACTGCTTAGCAGCCATTTCCGCCGCTGCCCCATCCAGTTCGCAATTAAAAGCGATGATGCCACCAAAAGCGGACGTCGGATCAGTCTTCCACGCCTTGCTGTAGGCGGCTAATGCGCTTTCAGCAACGGCCACTCCGCAAGGATTGGCATGTTTAACGATAACGCAAGTCGCGTTGACTGGATCAAATGATTTTACACATTCCCAAGCCGCATCGGCATCGGCAATATTGTTGTAGGACAGCTCTTTGCCTTGTAATTGAACATAGTTGGATAAGGCGCCTTCAGCTACATGACTGTCCCGGTAGAACGCGGCGGATTGATGTGGATTTTCACCATAGCGCATTTCCTGGATTTTTTCAAAGTGCAGGTTCAAGTTTTGTGGATATTCATTACGCGTTTTGTGTGCGTTATCTTCACCTAGACTAGTCAAATAATTAGTGATGGCGCTATCGTAGTGCGCCGTATGCGAAAACACTTTCTTGGCTAACGTAAATTTGGTGTGGGAGCTCACCTTGCCTTGCTGCGCTCTCATTTCATCTAGCACAAGTCCATAGTCAAGTGGATCGCAAACCACTACCACATCTTTATGATTTTTGGCCGAGGAACGCAGCATGGTTGGGCCACCAATGTCAATATTCTCAATCGCATCTTCAAGCGTGCAGTCGTCTTTGGCAATAGTCGCTTGAAAAGGATATAAATTCACCACCACCATATCGATAGTGGGAATCTGATGTTGTTCTAATGCGGCCATGTGTTCAGGAAAATCGCGGCGAGCCAGAATGCCGCCGTGTACTTTAGGATGCAAGGTTTTAACGCGGCCATCTAACATCTCCGGAAAACCCGTATAGTTTCCGACCTCCACTACAGGCAGTCCATGTTCCGTCAATAATTTGGCGGTACCACCCGTGGATAAAAGTTGGATACCCATATCGGATAACGCGCGGGCAAAATCGACGATACCAGTTTTGTCGGAGACGGAAAGTAGTGCTTGTTTAATCATGATGTAAATGTGTGAGAGTGAATGTAGCGGACTGCGTTAAATTAATCCGTGATGTTGTAATTTCTTGCGTAAAGTATTCCGGTTAATGCCTAACATTTCCGCCGCTTGTGACTGATTACTTTCAGCTCGGCTCATCACCATTTCCAACATAGGCTTTTCTACTGCTAATACAACCATGTCATAAATATTAGACGCCGGCTGTTCACCTAAATCGTGAAAATATTTTTCCAGATTTTTAGAAATGGCTTGTTGAATGTTGTCTTTACTCATGTTGATTTAATGTTGAAATTAAGATGATGTCAGAGAAGGCAGATTAGATATTCGCCCTTGAGTTTCCGACGCCAGGCTCCCTTACGGGAAAGGAATCATATTGTAACCGTTCATTTTTCTGAGAACTAAAAAATTCCTGAACAGCCTTTAATTGTAATTCGCAGGACTCTAATTTATTCATTTGCTGGCGGAACACCTCGCCGCCGACCAATTTGTGCACATACCAACCGATGTGTTTACGCGCTGTTCGTACACCCATAAATTCACCGTAAAATGCGTAATGAGCTAACAAATGCTCTTCCATTAAGGCACTAGCTTCCGTAACTAATGGCGTTGGTAGATGGGAGCCCGTCGCTAAATAATGGGTAATTTCACGAAATAGCCAAGGACGGCCTTGCGCTGCACGCCCAATCATAACCGCATCTGTACCGGTAATTCTTAAAACATAAGCCGCTTTTTCGGGTGTATCAATGTCGCCATTGGCGACCACGGGAAGACCAACTGCTGCTTTAACTGCGGCAATCGTTTCGTACTCTGCATCGCCTTTATAACCATCCATGCGTGTACGGCCGTGTAAGGTAAGCATGGTAATGCCAGCCGATTCCGCCATGCGTGCAATGGTCAATGCATTCTTATTTTCGCGGTTCCAGCCAGTACGGAATTTTAGCGTGACGGGAACATCAACCGCGGATACAACCGCATCTAAAATTTGTCCAACCAATTTTTCATTTTGCAGCAGTGCTGATCCGCACCAGCTATCGCACACTTTTTTAGCCGGGCAGCCCATGTTGATATCAATAATCTGTGCGCCATTGGCTACATTATGCTTGGCACATTCTGCCAACATTACTGGATCAGCACCAGCAATTTGCACCGCCTTGGGTTCCATTTCACCGTCATGGTTTGTTCGGCGAGCGGATTTTTCTGTTTTCCACAAACGCGGATTCGAGGCAGACATTTCTGATACCGCATAACCGGCACCAAGCTGCTTACAAAGTTGACGAAATGGCCTGTCCGTTACACCGGCCATAGGAGCGACGAAGACATTGTTACGCAAAATATGGGGGCCGATTTGCACAGTGAAGGATTTTTGATGAAAGAAATGAGGCACTATTCTAATTGAAATCTGCTTAAAATTTCAGCAAACTATATGATTTTTATCAATCAGTGAAGAATTTAAAAAAGTAGAATAAGGTTTAAAGTAAAAAAAATGGTTTTCCATAAGGGAAATCCCCCATGGTGACTAGGAATTACAGGGCAGATAATAGTGCACTTGTCACCCTAATCTACGTCGAGTAATCGATACTTCGATGACATGTTAGGATGGCTTCGTAATACTAAATGAAGCGTTTTATTTACACTTTTATCAACACTGAGAAGAATGTATACATGCAATCAATTAATCGATCATTAAGCAGTCCTGCTCATCTCACTTCAAATCTGATAAGTACAGAGAAAAATAGTCTAGCGGCCTCAGAGCTGGTGAGTATAAACAGAAGAATAGAGGAAAATCGACCATTATTAGATAAATTAAAAATAGACAGTAAATTTCAAAATGTATTGACGCTTATGCGTAAAAACGGTATCCCAGAGAAATCGATTTTAAATTTTCTCATTGGACGAATTAGTTTGCCAGAATGTATGGAAAAATTCGATGGACCAAGATGGATGAAATACCTCCTTAACAGCAGCGTTCGCGGAATGATTGAATGGCATCGTTCTCTTTCTGATATTTTAGGCGCTGGCCCTTTCGATGAAGATAAAATACCTTTTCTCTCGAAGCAGCTAGCTGATCCATTATCATCTATTTTTAACTTTGGCTATTTCGAATCTGATGAAAAAACCCAGGCTAAGATACATATTTTGATGAGAGTAATTGAAAAAGAAAATTGCGTAGGAAAACTGGATTTGCGTGAGCTCAATCTTGCTAATTGTGACTTAAGGGACGCTGACTTATCGGGAGTCGATTGTTGTAGAGCCGACTTTAGTAATGCCAATTTGTCTCGAGTGGACTTTCGGGGAAGTGATCTGACTGAAGCTAAATTTTGCAGAGCCGACTTGACGGGAGCTGACTTCCGTGGAGTTAATCTGACTGACGCTGTTTTTCTTAACAATAACTTGACCAGCGTTATATTTGTTGGAGCTACCTCTTCTAATCCTTCTACTTTAAATGTTATGGTTTTGAAATTGATAGAGGAACAAAACAAAGCGCATGCATTTGAAATATACAAATTGTTATCGAAAGCGACGGAATGGCGCACTTTTGAAGGAACAAATTTTCCTAAAGAGTTAGTCATTAGAATCTGTCGTGATGCTACCTTTTTGACGTGTAGCTCTTAAAAAACTGATTCTCTATTATCGGAACGGCGCAGAAATAAACTGTCGGTAATAGCTAATATAATGGCAGCTCGTGCGCTTTTGCTTCGACTTATTCAAAAGATGGTAAAGTTGACAGCACTTTACCGAGCTACTTTTACTGTGTTTCAGTTATCTTTGTCATCAGAGAACACTAGGAAACCTTTTTGAGATATGAAAGGTTTCGAAATGGATAAAGTGGTTTTTCCGTAAGTGATATCACCAATAGTAATTAGGAATAACGTGACCGTTAATAACTCACTAGTCCTTATAATCGGTTTAAAGTAAGTCGATAACTCGATGGACATGGCAGATGCTTCGTCATATTAAACGAAGCGGTTATATTATCTAAACTTTTATCAGCACTAGGGAAAAGGTTAATCATGCAATCAATCAATCGATCATTGGGCAGTCCTGCTCAAGTTACTCCAGAGCTGAATCTGATAAGTGCAGAGAAAAATAGTCTTGCCGATTCAGAGATGTTGGGTATAAAAAAAAGAATAGAGGAAAATCAATCATTTCTTGATGAATTAAAGATAGACAATAAATTTCAAAATTTTTTAACTCTTATGCGTAAATTAGGGGTTCGTGACGAAGAGCTCTTAAATATTCTCACTGGACAAGCCGACGTAAAAAGATATCTCGATAAAGAATCATGGAAGAAAAGTCTGCTGAAAAGTATGCTGTTAACTATGATTGAATATCGTCAACGTGGTTTCTTGGAAAAATCCTACATTGACGAACACGAGGGGGAACTTGTTCCTTACCTGGCAAAGCAGTTAGCCCAACCACTAGCATCTATTTTTAAACAGGGCTACTTGGAAGCTGATGAGAAAACCCAATCTAAAATGGGTCTGTTGTTGAAAGCGATTGAAAACGAGCATAGAGCCGGAGAATTAGATCTGCACGATCTTAACCTCTCCGGTTGTGAATTGAGTGGAGCTGACTTCTCTGGGGTCAACTGTATTGGCACTAATTTTGAAAAGGCTAATCTAGCTGGCGCTGACTTTCGAGGTGCTGATCTTTCTGACGCTAACTTTTGGAAAGCTAACTTGTCCGGAGCTATCTTTCGGGGGGCTAGTTTTAAACCCGCTGTTTTGCAAATGATCACAGAGCAAAACCAAGAGCACGCATTCGAAATACACAGATTGTTATCGAAAATCACGCAGACGTATTCTTATGAAGGAATTGATTTTCCTGAAAAGCTAATCAATAGAATTCGTCGTGATTCTACCTTTTTACCCTTATAACTCTCAAAAACTACTGCTTAAGTATATTTTTTAAGAGCTATTTCTACTGTTTTTCATCTTGCATGCCCGTCGGTTGATATCCCTTATCTCGACTTCCGACGGACATATACTTCGCTGGCCGGCAGAAGGCTAGGGATGTTTTTCGTCACGCTTTTTCCGCTAATGGTTCAGCATAACGTCACTTTAACAAATTTACGCTTACCTACTTGCACTACAAACTCACCCGCCGAAATTTGTAAGCCTCTATCTCTAATCACTTCGCCATTCATGCGCACGCCCCCCTGATCCACCATGCGCAATGCATCGGAGCTGGACGCACATAAATTAGCCTGCTTTAATAGTTGACCAATGCCAAGGGGCGCGCCGCTGAGCTGACAAAGGGGAATGTGGTCTGGAATACCGCCTTTAGAGCGATTCATAAAATCGGTTAAGGCATCTTCGGCGACTCGTTTGCTATGAAAACGTGTAACAATTTCTTGTGCTAAAGCCACTTTTAAATCCCGGGGATTTTTTCCTTCTTGCACGGCCCGTTTATATTCGGCCAATTCATTAAGACTGCAAGAAGACAGTAGTTCGTAATAGCGCCACATCATCACATCCGAAATACTCATAATTTTGGCGAAAATAGTATTTCCTGGTTCAGTAATGCCGATGTAGTTGCCTTTGGATTTAGACATTTTTTCTATGCCATCTAATCCTTCCAGCAATGGCATGGTTAAAATACATTGCGGTTCCTGGCCGAAATCTTTTTGCAATTCTCTCCCCACTAATAAATTGAATTTTTGATCCGTTCCGCCTAACTCCAAATCGGATTTTAGTGCAACGGAATCGTAACCTTGCATTAACGGATATAAGAATTCATGAATAGAAATCGGCGTTCCAGCTTTAAAACGCTTAGTAAAATCATCGCGTTCCATCATGCGTGCCACGGTATGTTTCGACGCCAACTGAATCATGCCCCGAGCACCCAACGGATCACACCACTCAGAGTTGTAACGAATTTCGGTTTTTTCCGGATTTAATACTAAAGAGGCCTGGGCAAAATAACTCTTGGCATTTTCTTCGATTTGTTCGCGTGAGAGCGGAGGACGCGTAATATTGCGTCCGGATGGGTCTCCGATCATGGAGGTGAAATCACCTATCAGAAAAATCACCTGATGCCCCAGATCTTGCAGCTGCCGCATCTTGTTAAGCACTACGGTATGGCCTAAATGTAGATCGGGAGCAGTGGGATCGAGGCCCAATTTAATACGGAGGGGGACCCCGCTCTTCTCGCTATTGGTCAATTTCTGCACAAATTCAGATTCAATTAATAACTCATCTGCTCCCCGTTTAGTGACGGAAAGTGCATGTTGAATTGTTTCAGAAAGGGGAAGTTTTTGAGTAAGGTGCTGGGAGGTCGAGTTCATATGAGAAGTAAGTAAATCCAATTTGATCGTATTTTTATGGGGAAAAAAAGCCTGATTTCAGGGTGGTCCCCTCAAAATAGCTGATTCTGTGCGGAATACCGTGTTTGATTAAACTTTATTTTCCTGATGTGCAGGGATGATGTTGTTCGTTTGATCTGTTTTATGTTCATTTGAAAGTTATTTTGAATAAGTGGTATTACTTATGGCCGATGAACAATCTCAGGCCCCTCCCTACCCCTCGCAGTAAAATGGAGACACGGGAAATCGTCATCCTCGCGCAGGCCGGGATCCAGAAGGGAGCGTAACTCTGCGTATGCGGAGCAGCCTTCATGAAGGCTGCCTCGCTAAGACGCGGTAACGCGTCCTTCCTGGATCCCCGCCTGCGCGAGGATGACGATGTTGCCATATATGCCTACTGGTCTAATTGCTTAAGTCGATACATAGGCGATGATAAGCGTTAGCCCAACTTAGAGACCTCTGCACAACCTGCACGTGCCAAATACGGCGTTGCGCGGTGCTCGCAATCCTCATCTACTTAAGTAAATTCCGGTTGCTGCGCTCCGTGCGCCTTGTCTTTGACTCGCTTGCTAGGGTTGTGCAGAGGTCTCACTTAAGTGGATATGCTTATTTATGACGGTCTATGCAATTATATTAGGCATAATCCCTTTTCTTGTGGCTCACATTTAAATCTAACGAGTTCACTTAATCGACCTGCTATCCGCTAGTCTGCCCATTTTATTTGCTATTTTATTTGTTATAATAGCTAATTCGTTGTGAGCATTGCACTAAAGCAACATAGTGGACGGTGATTGAAATACGTTGCTTCACAACATACTCATTCTACAAAAAACCATTATTTTAGCCTATCGCATGCCATCTCCCAATAAAGTCCCGTATTTTTCGTTAATTATTCGTTCTCTTATTCATTTTTTTGACAATGTGCCAGTGCACCATAATCGTAAAACGCGCCTAATTACGTTTTTCGCCGGCGTTTTAACAGTTTGCGCATTTGGCGCGGCTGCGGTAGCTCCTCTTGCTCCGGACGCGTCAGACTTACCTATCAAACAGATAACTGAAGAGTTACAACTTCCTTCTCTAGAAGCGCAGATAGAAGCACTGGAGGCGCGGAATGATAAATATATTTATGAAGAGAAGGTTCAGCGTGGCGATACGTTGGCTAGATTACTTCAACGCCTTAATGTAGATGACGCATCGGCGACTAATTTCATCAAATCCGACTCGACTGCACGTTTAGTTATGCAACAAAAACCAGGTAGAACGGTACGTGCGCAGATTAATGAGGCCGGCGAATTGTTGTGGCTTCAGACGAATGTCGCGCAAGCGGGATCCATCCAAAATCATTCTGGCAGCATTGCGTCTTCTTGCCGGAAAGCATTGTCCTCATCAAGACATTCTGAAAAAAAGGATGTGAATAAATCCTGTGAACATACCGGCAATGTAGTTCAGCTAAAAAACATAACCATTACCCGTCAAAGCGGAACCGATGCGTTTAATGTCGTCGAATCGCCTATCGCTTTAGAACGCCGGGTTGAGATGAAAACCGGTGAAATTATCGGCTCTTTATTTGGAGCAACCGATGCCGCACAAATTCCTGATGCAGTGGCAAGCCAGCTTGTCGACATGTTCTCGACTGACATTGACTTTAGTTCAGACCTGCGCCGTGGAGATCATTTTCAGCTACTTTACGAAACTTTTTGGCAAAATGGCGAGATGGTGAGCACTGGAAGAGTATTGGCTGGTGAATTCAATAATGCGGGCCGTTCATATCAAACCGTGTGGTTCGGTGAAAGCAAAGCGGGCGGTAATGGAAGTTATTACGGTTTTGACGGCAAATCGATAAAAAAAGCATTCCTAAAGTCTCCGATTGCTTTTACCCGTATTTCTTCTGGGTTCTCAATGCGGGTACATCCGCTTTCCGGGCAATGGAAGCAACATACTGGAGTGGATTTTGCTGCGTCTGCGGGTACGCCAATTCATGCATCCGCCGATGGGGTGATTGATTCTATCGGAAAATCAGGGGGCTACGGGAATTTGTTGGTTTTGAAGCACTGGAATGGGTACAGTACCGCTTATGCTCATATGAGCCGCTTTGCTTCTGGTCTGCGCAAAGGTACCAAGGTCCGCCAAGGTGACGTGATTGGATATGTAGGTGCAACCGGTTGGGCGACAGGGCCGCATTTGCATTATGAGTTCCGTGTCAACAATAAAGCACAGGATCCACTTAAAATTAAAATAGAACAGTTAAAGACGCTGGCCGGAGCTGATCTGCCCCGCTTTAAATCTATGGTTCAAGACGTGCAGCATCGTTTTGCATTATTGCGCCCGGGCAGTATTACTTCTAGAATTGCAGCGCGTTGATTGCTACATGGATAGTACGTTTTTTTTAGATGTCAGATGTTAACTTCCGGCTGTTAGTGAGGCAAAAATAGTTTACTGATTGTTGTCATTGGCACCAAACTCCTAAACGGGCACAACTTGCCCATCCTCCGAAAGGTATTCATGCGTTATTTCATCGGCTTAATGTCGGGCTCAAGTTTGGATGGTGTTGATGCAGTTTTAGTAGAAATTGGTGAAGGCGGAGCGCAATTTAAGTTACTAGCCTCCAGTTATTTACCGTTTTCAACTGATATCCGTGAGGCACTTCTTGCTCTGCAATCCCGCGGGTTTGATGAGGTTCAGCGCGTGACTCAGGCCGCGAATCAATTAATGGTGGTTTATGCCGACTGTGTATTGGATTGCCTAAAAAAAGCAGGCATCCCGTCACAACAAATCATCGCCATTAGTGCTCACGGCCAAACCGTGCGGCATCGCCCGGAGTTCGGTTATACATTGCAAATTAATAACGCTGCTTTGTTGGCAGAACTGACTGATATTGATGTCATTGCTGACTTTCGTAGCCGCGATATTGCTGCTGGCGGCCAGGGTGCTCCGCTAATTCCTGCTTTTCACCGTAGCGCATTTGGTCAGTTGGGGGAGACACGTGTTGTTGTCAATATTGGAGGAATCGGCAATATCAGTATTTTGCGTGCCGATGGTTCTACGAGCGGTTTTGATACTGGGCCCGGCAATATATTGATGGATTCGTGGATCATGCAGCACCAGTCACAAACTTATGACGTTAATGGGGCATGGGCTCGTCAGGGCAAAGTAAATAGGGCTTTGCTTGAGCATTTGAAAGATGATGCGTTCCTGCGTCAGGCTCCGCCCAAAAGCACAGGACGCGAGTTGTTCCATGCCGAATGGTTAGAGCAAAAATTAACTCAGTTTAATGATGTGTCACCCACCGATGTGCAAGCGACCTTGTGTGCTTTAACCGCGCATACGTTAGTTGATGCAATCATTGCATACGCGCCGGATGTGCACCGTGTATTCATTTGTGGTGGAGGTGCTTATAACACCATGCTAATGGATACTATTAAATTGGCTTTAGATGCCCAGACAACACAGAAGGTAAGGCCACACGTCAGTGTGGACAGTACCGAAGTGTTAGGCATAGCACCTAACCATGTAGAAGCGATGGGCTTTGCATGGCTGGCATATCGTTATACCAAGCGTTTAACAGGAAATTTGGTGGAAGTGACGGGCGCATCGGGTGAGCGTGTTCTAGGCGCTTTATACCCGCGCTAAGATAACTGATATCGCACCATGGGAAATCGATTATCGAAAATTGCCACACGAACTGGTGACGCCGGAACGACAGGATTGGGTGATGGTAGCCGGACGGATAAAGACAGTTTGCGCGTGCACGCCATGGGCGACGTAGATGAACTCAATTCGCAGCTGGGATTGCTGCTTTGTGAAAAATTACCCCACGGTTTGGCCGACGAATTACTGTTGATTCAACATGATTTATTTGATCTGGGTGGCGAAATATGCATTCCGGGTTATCAGCTGATTACTGATCAACAGGTAGCGCGCCTCGATGCACTTTTAGAAAAATACAATGCAGACTTACCCCCATTGCAAGAGTTTATTTTGCCAGGCGGGTCACGTTCGGCCGGGTTAGCACATGTTTCTCGTACAGTATGTCGGCGTGCGGAACGTACACTGGTTGCTTTAGGGAAGACAGAACAAATTCATCTGCAACCACGCCAATATCTAAATCGATTATCGGATCTGTTGTTCGTTATATCGCGCGTCTTGAACCGTTTTTCGGGCGGCGGAGATGTGCTTTGGAACCATGAGAGAACAGCACAGAAGTCAGAGAAGACATCCGACGGATAACAGGTAAGGTGACAAATAAAGCCTCAAATGGCTATGTGGGAGCAGGAGATGAGATAGCTGTCAAATGGCGATCTTTGCCGTAAATTTCAGGGTGTTTAATCATATCATTGCGCACATTAGCATAAAGTTCGGCTAACGTGACGCTATTGATAATGGTGGCACACTTATCCAAAGACAACATGACATCCCGCCCGTATTGGTTAAGCTCAATCCGTTTTGGCTGATGGTTGACCTTCATGCACATGACTACTGAATCATTGACGAACTGGTTATTGTATTCGCGTCTTAGAGCGCCAAAAATTTCTCCGCTAACCATTACAAATTCTTGCGCTTTTGATTTGGGTGTGTACGTTTCAGCGAGAATTTTCGCTCCATTGGTTAAACCTAAAGAGAGAAAAAGAAGAACGGATTTAGCTACCGAAGCACTATCGGTGCCTCCATGGATATCTTTACCCAATTTCCTTCGGGCCGAAGTGGTATTGTTTGTTTTTCTAAGATCGGAATAGGATATGAATTCCATATTGTCTCCTCGTCTTCGATACTGAAATTCTGTCGTACGCATGAGCAGTTAAATAATTCTCTAAGAGAATTTCACAAACTACTTTCGATATCTTTTCTCGTTCCAAGGCGCGATTTTTGGTAATAATAACATGCCCGGAATCGCCAATAAAAAACAAACAATAAAAAATCCAAACCATCCTGTTTGGGAGACGATATAGCCAGTAATAGCGTTAAAAAATGTGCGCGGGACCATGGCTAGGCTAGTAAATAATGCAAATTGGGTTGCGGCGTAACGTGGATCAGTGGTGGTAGCAATGTAAGCGGTAAAGGCAGCTGTGCCTAAGCCAATGGCGAAGGTGTCAGCGGCCATAACTATGCCTAACATCCACAGATTTAGCCCTACTTTAGCGAGCACAGCAAAACCTAATATGGCAATAGCTTGTAGCAAACCAAATAGCCATAATCCACGATTAACACCGGTTTTCATTAGCCAGTAAGCTCCTAAAATTCCGCCTGCTAAACTCGCCCACAACCCCGAACTCTTAGCGACTATACCAATTTGGGTACGTGTAAACCCTAAGTCCATAAAAAAAGGCGTTTGTAACGCCGTTGCCATTGAATCCCCTAATTTGTAAAGAAAAATGAAACTTAAAATAAGAAGTGCATGGGTTACGCCCCTGCGCTGAATAAACTCCTGAAAGGGCAACACTACCGCTTCGCGAATATTTTTTGGTGGCAAACCATAAGATTGTGGTTCTTTAATTAGCACTGTCGTGATAATACCGGGTAGCATAAACAGACCCGTAAAAAGAAACACCGTGTCCCAAGCGAAATGATCTGACAAAATTAATGATAACGACCCGGGCACCAAGGTCGCAAATTTGTAGGCGTTAACAAATACGGCTATGCCGGGTGCTTGTTGAGTGTCGGTTAATAGTTCTCTTCGATAAGCGTCGATTACAATATCTTGGCTAGCGGAGAGAAAGGCCATCGTGCCACACAGCCAAACTATCCATTTCAGCTCCGTCTGGGGCGATAACTGTCCCATCGCTGTAATCACGGCTAATAAGCCCAATTGCGTAACTAACATCCAACCACGGCGCCGGCCTAAAAATGGCATGGAAAACCGGTCCATTATAGGTGACCAGATAAATTTCCATGTGTACGGAAATCCAATCAGGGCAAATAGGCCAATCGTTTTAAGATCGACTCCTTCTGTTTTCAACCAGGCAGTCAGAAGATTGATCAAAATAAAAAGTGGCAAACCTGAGGTAAAACCTAGAGCAATGCAAATCAATAGGGCACGATTGCGCTGCCCGCGACTTTCATTTGACGAAGAAATATTGAGCTTGTTTTCTATGATAATGCCGTTTTGCATGGTAATTGAATGAGGCTAGGGGTAATTTTTTAGAACAAATCTTACTGCCGCCGTAGGCGAAACACAGCCAGACTTCCGCGCCAGTTCGGCAGCCATTTTATCGGACGACCATCATGCAGCGCCACACACTCTAACACTTCTAACCCCACTGACCTTGCCAGATCAGCAAAATCCCCGATGGTTGCACAGCGCAAGTTGGGAGTGTCATACCATTCAAACGGTAACGATTTGGACACGGGCATGCGTCCGCTTAGCAAAGTCAGACGATGCGGCCAATAAGCGAAATTAGGAAACGATACAATTGCTTCACGTCCGACCCGGGCGATATCGGTCAGTAATGCTTCCACATGTTTCATCATTTGTAAGGACGACAAACATAGCACGGTAGTAAATGCTTGATCATTAAACAAATCTAACCCGTTCTCCATATCTTGCTGCACCACTTGGACGCCACGCTTCGTGCAAGCTAGCACTTTGTCATCCGCAATTTCAATGCCGTAACCCTCGCAGCCTTTGTCGGTTTGTAAATAATCGAGCATTACGCCATCCCCGCAACCGACATCCAATACCTGCGAGCCACGTTCGATCCAATGTGCAATAAAAGCCAGATCGGGGCGTAGTCGATTAAGCTCGTCGAAGTTCATACTGCTTCTCCTACAAGATGCATAGGTTACGCGACGTTTGTTGCTAACTAAGGAACGCACTATTTCACGACTACATTCGGGAGAAAATCGCCAGTCGGTTGTGAAGGAAATCACTAAAAATTGTGCCTGGGTTTTTGCTAATGCTTGTGTCAAATCGCCGCCGAATTGGCGCGCCGGGTCGAAATAATCCAATGCTTTTGTGTTTAACAAATAGGTATTTGCATCAAAATAAGCGGAAAATTTGTCACCTTGATATCGTAAGTAAGATTCGATTTCAAAATCTATGCCGAACCCAAAATGATAGTCATCTTGCCTTAAATCGCGACCAAATTTATCCGCCATGTCATCATTTGACAAGTAAGTGATATGGCCGACCATTCGCGCTACCTTTAAGCCATTTTTTGGTACTACGGAGTGGGCGTAATAATCACCACCGTGGAATTCGGGATCAGAAATAATGGCTTGCCGCGCCACGTCATTAAAAGCAATATTTTGCGCAGAAAGTTTGGCTGTCGAAGCGATCACTACACAGTGCCGTAACCGGTCTGGATAGAGAATGCTCCATGTGAGCGCCTGCATGCCTCCGAGCGAGCCCCCCATAACGGCGGCAAATTGCGTAATCCCTAACACATCTGCGAGGCGCGCTTGTGCATTGACCCAGTCTTCCACCGTAAGTATCGGAAAATCCGCGCCATAAACTTTTCTCGTGACTGGATTAACGTGCATAGGGCCAGTTGAACCAAAACAAGAGCCTAGATTATTGATGCCTATGACGAAAAAATGGTTGGTATCAAGCGGTTTTCCGGGACCAATCATGTTATCCCACCAGCCCACGTTGTTCGGTTCATCGGCGTAAATGCCGGCCACATGATGCGACGCATTTAAGGCATGGCACACCAGAACCGCGTTTGACATGGTGGCGTTCAGTTGCCCATAAGTCTCAAACATCAAGGTGTAATCCGAAATGCTGGCACCGCTTTGCAATTGTAATGGTTCAATGAACTGATGAGTTTGGGGTGAGACTATTCCAACGGAGGACATAATTTTCCTGTTTTAAATGGCGCAAGTTCATGGGCCAGGATCGTCAACGGCAGGAAGGAGGCTGGGAAAGGAGATTCTGTTAGCCACCGCTTTAGCCGAATTTATCAAGCGCCCGCAAGCTGATCTCAAATCGGCGCAAAGCGTAAGGATAACTAAGTATCGGGCTGCCGTCAAAATCGGTGCTAATACAACATAATTAAGCGGTCAATTAGAGTCGAAAAGTAATTCTTGCGAGGTTGGTAGCTCAAGATTAAGTTAATATTTTCAATACTTTTCAGTTAATGTATCCATTTTCCAAAACATAGAATAATAATAAATAAAATTCATAATTTCAGTATCGTGAACATAGGCAGAATCCGAGCCCAAAATTTCTTGAAAATAGCCAATGACAGTTTGAATATCTTCACTCTTTACATTTTTTAACGAACGAACAGTCTGAAGCATTAAAGCTATTTTTACCTCACTATTACTAATGCTATCAATCGCTGTTAATAGACTCCGACTCTTCGGATTCTCGTCAGCATGGTAATTGAAATGCTGTTTTAACGTGTGTCGGGTCCAGACTGTCGGGAGATTAAGAGTAATCGTCGCATTATCAAAGTTGACGTTTTCACCAAATTTAGTTCCTACTAATTTTACATTGTGCATGGTGGCGTTACTAAAATCGGCATTCTGCACATGGGCAAATGACCAATCCGAATCGGAAGCCTCTACGCCCGTCAAATCCACATTATTTACGGTTGACTGGAAAAAATTTCCTCTTTTCAAATTCGCCTGGCTCAAAATGATGGTTTCGTAAGCCAATGTGTCTTCAATGTTTTTCTTGGAGAGATTCACGTCACTAAGATCTATTTTGCACAAATCTGTTGCTAAGTGGAGATGATCTTCAATATGTTTAGCCATAAAAACATTAAAGTACTGGCTGCAAGACATTAATTGAACATCCTCAGCACCTTTTTCCCTATAAAAAAGCGCTCCGCGTTTTAATATAAAATGATGGTCATCGCCCAATAATTGCGTACATTTTTCTTTTAGAGCCACGTCACTATTTTCTACTTTATAGTTGGCAGTTTCCGGCTGACGTTGACCATCTTTATAGTCACCTTTTTCAAAGCTGTCCTTTAAGGAAATTTCGCTGCCTGGTCTTCCATCGTTATGATTTAAGCTATCAAAATATTTCTGGGGATTTACCCATCTATTAATCTCCGCTAACTGCACCATAACATCAAGTAGACTTTCTACTTCATCTATACTTAATTGACGTGTAAAGCTCATTTCTGTGCAATCACTGAAACTGCGTTCCTGCAGAATTTCAGCAATTTTTTTACTATGTTCTATGCGTTGATTACGTAAATAGCTAGCCAAAATAGGCAGGGTGCCGAGCGTAGCTATAAACCAAAAAACCGTTCTCAAATTAAATTGTCCATCAGAAGTATCCCCCAGAATGAGATCTTCGAAAATGGAATAGGTAAGTTTTGGTTTGGTCGGATCTGCGACAAAAAATTTATTCTTCTCCCTTGGTTCAGGTGCGTAGTAGGTTGATACTATCTGAGGAAGATGTTGTTTGCTACTGATTGAAATGCTACTCATTTACTTTTCCTAGTGACTCACTGCTTAGATTGTTATGTTTTCTGTAATTTAGTAAAACGTGCCCGGTGAATTCTTCCCCAGAATTACAAAGAATTTACTTTCTAAAAACTTCCCTATTTCTTTGGTTATGACGAATTCTAACAATCGACGAAAGAAAAATGTACTGCGGATATCCACATCCGAAGTGCGACATGATGCACACCTAAGCATAAATTGTAAACTTTGGGAAGAGCGGGTTTACAGCAATGAGGAAATTACGGATGTATAGTCAGAACTTATTTGAGACTATTCTTGTTTTTTCAATTAACTAAAAAATAGTGGAGAGCAATGTGATGAACGGAATGGAATCTTTTACGTGTATGACGAAAATTTATTCGTCAGAGATCAAGAAAAATAGTAATGATAACGTAGAAAATCATGGAATTTCAGAGGAGGCCGTATTGCCTAAAACTAGGTCTGTAGAAGGTCGTTCTACTCTTGAGAGAGCGGGTAACGAAAGCCTTGAGTCATTTGTCGCGGATATCTTATTTCCCAACGGCGCTGCTATGGGGCCGAGGTCGTTAAATTCTGCGTATCAGAGAGCTATGGATTATTGGTATGGATTGAACGGCTGTGCAAAAAACAATCAAATTGCGGCAATTTTATTGAAAAAAGCTAGTGTGCACGGAGATCAAGATGCTTTGAAGATGCTGAGAGATCTGGGCATTGATTCTGGTAATAAGGAAGCGGTAATGCCGACTAAAAATCTGTTTACCAATGAAAAGATGAGTGAAAAAAAGGGAACGAATACATTCAACTTGGTGAGAAGTAGTAACATAGCAAATAGGACAGACAGCGCGGAAGAGACTCAGTTCGCCATGGACCTTTAGCCGAGATTTTCCATTAGGACGGAGTCAAGTACGCTTCTTTTGAGTTGTTTGGCAAGGAGAAGCAGCGCAGTCCCGGCAAATCAAAAGGAGTGCAATTGACTTCGTAGCGTTGCATGCAATTCGCGATAGGGTTCGTAGTCTGAAAGTTAATGTTTATCGGCTTCGTCACGAAGTTGTAGCGGTCTAATGGAAAATCTCGGTTTATGGCATCCGTCACTATTCTTCCAGCGGATTGAGTAAATAGCGATCATTATCGCTCATAGCCTATTGGAAGCGTAATGAGCAGCTAGAGTTCTCTGCACATAACCTACTGGAGACCTCTGCACAATCTACTGCGCTAACCAGATACAGCGTTGCGCGGGGCTCGCAATGTACTCAAGTACCTTCCGGTTGCTGCGCTCCGTGCACCTTGTCTTTGGCTCGCTCGATACAGTTTGTATGCAGAGGTCTTTAAAATTGAATAGCGAGGCTAATTTTGATGAGACCGTCGAATTCCGGCAGGCTTAGAACGTAGGCAAAACAGTGCTTCATTCTAAGGCAAATGGACTCTGGTGCCGCGAGCAGTTTTGCTGGTAGCAATTTACTTGTTATTTAAAATTTTTAACCGTTGTCGTTGCCTTCGCACCATTAATAAGCTTGAAGTCACAACTGCGATGGTTACGGCCAAAATGGTGAGTGCTGCGATGGCATTTACTCGCGGATCTAAACCTAAGCGGGCACGCGAAAAGATAACAATTGGCAAGGTGGAATAACCCGGTCCGGATAAAAACGAGGAAATCACCACGTCATCCAGTGACAGAGTGAAAGTCAATAACCATGCTGACATCAGTGCTTGCGATATAGTGGGTAACGTAATTAAGCCAAAAACCTGGTAAGGCTTGCAGCCTAAATCCATCGCTGCTTCATACAATGATTTATTGACTTCTTTTAACCGCGATGCAATTACCACCGCCGCATAAGCAACCCCGAGTACACTGTGTCCAAACACTAAAGTGAATAGTCCGCGTTGCCCAGATATAAACGTATTTTCCAGCCCAACCAACATTAATAGTAATGACAAACCGATAATGACATCCGGCATTACTAAGGGCGCACTGGCCATTCCCATGAATAAGGCCCGACCCCTGAATTGACGATAGTGATTGTGTACATAAGCTACGGCTGTACCTAAGATGACCGAACAAGTGGCTGCTATTGAAGCGACTTTTAAAGATAAAAGGAAACTGGAAATGATCTCAGTATCCTCCGTTAAGGCCTGGTACCAGTGCAGCGTAAATCCTCTCCAAAGCATGTCTTGAGCTGAATTATTGAATGAATAAACGATCAACATAATGATGGGGATATACAAAAATAAATAGCCCAGTGAAAGCCAGCAACGGCCGAACCAGCGATATTTTTTCACGATTTCAGTTCTCCGTTGGCTTGATATTTATTAAAAATTCCCATTGGTATTAGAATTAAGAGAATAAGCACAACGGTAACTGCTGATGCCATCGGCCAGTCATTATTACTAAAAAATTCATCCCACATTACATTTCCAATCATGGGGGTTTCCGGACCACCTAGTAAACTCGGGATAACGAATTCACCTACGCATGGTATAAACACCAGCATCGACCCTGCAATAATCCCCGATTTTGATAACGGCACAGTCACCCGCCAGAATGTGTTCCACGGAGTGGAACCTAAATCAGCGGCTGCTTCAATAAAGCGCACATCTAATCTGGAAAGGTGTGTAAATAGGGGCAGAATCATAAAGGGTAAATAGGAATACACCATGCCGATTAATAATGAAAACGGAGTATTCATCATGTGTATAGGGGTGTTGACGACATCCAGCGACATCAGAAAATTATTAATCACTCCTTGATTAGACAACATTCCCTTCCATGCATAAATACGCAGCAGAAATGAGGTCCAGAACGGCAACATTACCATCATCAACAGAATCATCTTTGTCGCGGATTTTGCGCGTGCCATAAAGTACGCAAATGGATAGCCAATAAATAAACACAGCAGCGTGGTAAAGAGCGCAAACTTAATCGAATTTAGGTAAGTTAGTAGATATAAATCGTCTTGTGCTAAAAATAGATAGTTGGTTAGCTTGATTTTGAGATCAATTACCCCGTCTGTATAAGTCAACAAAGTACCCAGCGGATCACTGATATCCATTTCAGCAAAGCTTATTTTTAAGACCATTAAGAAGGGCAATAAAGAGCAGATAATCAGCCAGACATAAGGCAAGCCGATTATGACGGTTTTTTTTGACATCATAGTGAATTGAAACCCATTTTTTATATTGTTTTCCACTGTATTTTTCACCCTATAGCTCACTTTGGAACGAATTTCGGTCCCATTTACTTGGCTCATTAGTTAGTCAAAACTACCATCGCATCCTCGTTCCAAAAAGCATATAGTCTATCTCCCCATTTTGGTCGAAATGATGCATGCCTTTCCGAGTTACTAACACTGGCCTTAATGATTATGCCGCTAGCTAGCTTAATATGATAAACGGTGTAACTACCCAGATAGGCCAATTCGCAAATTTCGCCAACTACACAGTTATAATTCTGATCCGGTTTATCTGCACTAATGGTAATTTTTTCTGGACGAACCGCCACCGTTACAGACATGCCAGGCGTACCGGTAATGCCGTGACCAATGTAGTGTTTGCATTCCGGGGTTTGTATGACGACATGATCAAACGCGTCCACCTCGACCGCGCCAGTAAACAAATTTACATTCCCGATAAAGTCAGCAACGAAGCGGCAATTCGGTGTTTCATAAACATTGTCGGGCCTACCAGTTTGCAGAATAGTGCCTTCGTTCATTATCGCAATCTTCGTAGCCATCGTCATGGCTTCTTCTTGGTCATGCGTGACCATTACACAGGTCACGCCCACTTGCTCAATGATATTCACTAACTCAAGTTGTGTTTGTTCACGCAATTTTTTGTCTAGCGCAGCTAATGGTTCGTCTAACAATAACAATTGAGGACGCTTCGCCAAGCTTCTTGCCAACGCGACCCGTTGTTGTTGGCCACCGGATAATTGATAGGGCTTACGATTACCAAAGGATTGTAGCTGAACCAGACTCAACATTTTCTCAACGCGATCAACGATTTCATCTTTTGGCATGCGTTCGCGTCGCAAACCAAATGCAATGTTGTCCCAGACAGATAAATGAGGAAACAATGCATAGGATTGGAACATCATATTGATGGGGCGGTGATAGGGTGCGACGCTGGTGATATTTTTTCCGTCTAATAAAATTTCTCCCGACGTGGGTGTTTCAAGACCCGCTAACATACGCAGTAAAGTTGATTTTCCACAACCTGAGCTGCCTAATAACGCAAAAATTTCACCTTTATTAATGGTGATCGATACGTTATCCACCACACGGTTTTCGCCAAAATCTTTGGTGAGATTGTTGATGGATAAATAGGGACTATTTTTATGATTATCGTGTTTAATCGCGGTGATATCTGAACACGTTATTAAGTCATCGGATGTCATACAGACCTTGTACAAAGTTGAGCACGCTTAGTTACCATAAGCGTAGGAAAGCGAGCTAAAGCCCTGTTTTAAATTGAGTGAAAGTACGAGCAGTTATTTTTCGAGTTACCGCATTGAGCGGTTCTGGGGCAGTCATCCTTCTTTTATCCGCTTCTGACAGAAAAATAGTTTTATTATCCAAAATTTCTTTTTTTACAAATTTTAGCGCCGGGAGGTTTGGAGTAGCGAAATGCACCTTATTGGTTAGGCTGGCATGGACTTCCGGACGCATGATGTAATTCATCCAAAGCAAGGCATTGTCAGGATGTGGTGCATCTACGGGAATAGCCATGGTGTCAAAAAACAGAATTGCCGATGTACGTGGAATAAGCGCTTGAATATCGTTACCATTTTTTGATTCAATGGCACGTTGGCGTGCAATATTGATGTCTCCGGAATACCCCATCACCGCACATAAAGAACCATTAGCCAAGTCATTGATATAACCAGACGAACTGAAAACACGAATGTAGGGACGGACTTTTGCTAGCATAGCGGCGGCTTCTTTGTAATCTGAAGCCTGCGCAGAGTATGCATTTTTGCCGATGTAGAGAAGTGCGGTAGGCAAAACTTCACTGCCCGAATCCATAAACGAGATACCACACGACTTTAATTGTGACGCGTATTTCGGATTAAAAAGCAAATCCCATGCATTCTCAGGTATCGGCACATCGCCTAATGCGGCTTTAATTTTTTTGGTATTTATACCTACAGTAATGTAGCCCCACAGCCAATCCACCAAGTAATCATTATTAGGATCAAGCTTCGCCAGTGCCCTGCTAACGACCGGATCAATGTTTTTTAAATTGGGCAATTTTGTTTTATCTAATTTTCTAAATAATCCACCTTGAATTTGCATCTGTGCGAATCTATCTGTGGGTACGACAATGTCATAACCTGTTTTGCGAGCGACCAGTTTGGCATGTAATATTTCATTATTGTCAAAAACATCATACCGTACTTTGATACCCGTTTCTTTTTCAAAGTTGTTGATGGTGTCGTCAGCGATGTAATTGGACCAGTTGTATATATTAAGAACTTTTTCCTCTGCTGCTGACACGGAGGTTGATCCGAAGATGGTTAAAGTGGTGAGAAAAAGTGCGGTTAGGGATGGGAAAACCCTCACCATGATGTGCTGCACTTGCTTAAACAATGAAACGTGATATCTTGGATAACGTGATTTTTTTTCTATGGTCATCATTAATTCTCTTTGGGTTGTAAAAAAGGAGCTATCCAATTATGGTACTTATAGTACGTCCAATTTGGGCACTTTATAGTACGTTAACACCAAAGTATGATTTTACTCTTACTCTATTAGCCAGCAACCAACAATATGTGCCAACTTCTCGGAATGAATTGCAATACGCCCACTGATATTGTTTTTAGCTTCACTGGATTCGCATTACGTGGCGGTCTAACGGATGAACATCAAGACGGTTGGGGTATCGCCTTTTTTGAAGGCGCCGGTGTACGTCATCTGGTAGATTACCGCGCGGCAGTACGTTCCCCACTAGCTGAACTTATCAAAGCGCACCCCATAAAATCTACTAACGTCATTGCGCATATTCGTAAAGCTACACAGGGTGGAATTGCGCTCGAGAATTGCCATCCTTTTATTCGTGAATGTTGGGGCATTAACTGGGTTTTTGCCCACAACGGTGATTTGCATGGCTTCGAGCCTGAACTGGATAGTGGATACCGACCGGTAGGCAATACGGACAGTGAACGCGCTTTTTGCTTTGTTTTGCAACAATTACGGCAGCGTTTTGGAGCACAAGCGCCGGCGTTTTCCGATCTTTGTTCCTTTTTACAACAGCTTTGTAATGAAGTGGCACAATTTGGCACATTTAACATGATGCTATCTAACGGCGCTGCTTTATTTGTCTACTGTTCAACCAAACTACATTATATTATTCGGCAATTTCCGTTTAATACAGCCCGTTTGTCTGATCAGGATATGAGTATCGACTTTGCAGAAGTGACTACGCCGAAGGATCGGGTAGCAGTTATTGCGACGGAACCATTAACAAATAATGAAATATGGGAGGCATTTGCTCCCGGTGAATTCAAAGTATTTGTTGACGGCACATGCGATGCCTCATTGATAAACCAATTCGTCGTCTAATTCGTCTTTTAATCTGGCCGCATGATCCAATCTGAACCTCCCAAGTTAACAGAAATTCCGCCCTCGTCAACTTCTCAGCCGAAAGCCATTGTAGTGGAAGGGTGTTGGCAAGTGCATGCTTTAGTAGAACATCATTTGGTGCAGAATATTAGTCATAAATTAGCTAGCTTAAGCCTACAATCCGGCATTCAATGGGATTTGTCATCCTTGAGTGCGCTAGACCATATTGGCGCACAACTGTTATGGAATTGTTGGGGGAAAAAGCGTCCACCCCAGCTGGTTCTATTACCACTACATGACGCGTTTTTTCGGCGATTAGAGAAAGCAAATGCGTTAACTATTCCAAAGCTGGGCAAGTCTCGGCTAATTGCTGTGGAGCAACTGGGTACTCTCATACTCAATTTTATTTCACACCTGTTGGCTTTCACTTTACTTCTTGGTCAACTTATTCTTGATTTAATTCAGGTGGTTCGTCATCCTAGCCGCGCTCCGCGCAAAGAGATATCTGCAAGTATTTTTCAAATGGGATTTAATGCATTAGCCATAACTGCGCTAGTAGGAATCCTAATTGGTGTCGTGCTCTCGTATTTATCGGCGCAACAATTGCGTACCTTTGGTGGCGATATTTATATTGTCAATATTTTAGGTATGAGTATTATTCGTGAGTTAGGTCCCTTACTAGCAGCGATATTGGTTGCCGGCCGTTCCGGGTCAGCAATTACGGCCCAACTTGGAGTGATGCGGGTTACCGAAGAATTAGATGCGATGTTAGTCATGGGAATTCCTCACGGATTGCGCTTAGTTTTGCCTAAAGTGATTGCATTAGCGATTACTATGCCGTTGCTCGTAGTTTGGACGGACGCAATGGCGTTAATTGGTGGTATGTTATCCGCTAATTTTATTCTAGACATGTCCCCTCACTTTTTTTTGCAAAAATTGCCGCAAGTCGTTGCGATGGGTAATTTTTATATCGGTTTGTTCAAAGGTGTGGTTTTTGGCGCCGCTATCGCATTAATTGCGTGTCATTTCGGTTTGCGTGTTAAGCCAAATACGGAAAGTCTGGGGCGTGGCACAACGACCTCTGTGGTTAGTGCAATAACTGTGGTGATTATTTTAGATGCCGTGTTTGCGATTGCGTTTAGGAAAGTGGGTTATTTTTAATGGGTGGATGCCAGACGCCAGATAAAGAAATTATCATTCAGGTCAATAATCTACGTACCCAGTTTGGCCGAACGGTTATTCATGATAATTTGAATTTATCTATTTACCGCGGCGAAATCATTTCTATCGTAGGGGGTTCGGGTACTGGAAAAACCGTATTATTGCGACAAATGTTGTGCTTGGAAAGACCTAAACAGGGTACGATTACTATTTTTGGTGTCGATATCAGCCACGCCACTGCCGATCAGATCGGGTATTTTCGGAGCCGTTCCGGAATGTTATTTCAACAAGGGGCACTCTATTCGGCATTATCGGTATTTGATAACGTAGCACAACCTATGCGCGAGTTGAAGGTTCTGCCTGAGGCATTAATTCGTGATGCCGTCTATTTGAAATTGGATTTAGCAGGAATTGCCCCGATACATGCACAAAAAATGCCCGCGTCGTTATCAGGAGGTATGGTAAAGCGGGTGGCGTTGGCGCGGGCTTTAGCCTTAGAGCCGGAAATTTTATTTTTAGATGAACCAACATCGGGACTTGACCCCGAGTCATCTGAAGCATTTGTGGATCTGATTCAGTCTTTGCATAAAGAGCTGGGCTTTACGGTAGTGATGGTGACACACGATTTAGACACTTTGTTCGCGCTTTCGTCACGCATTGCGGTATTAGCCGACAAGCACATTATCGCTTTAGGCTCGAGTAAAGAGGTTATTCAGTGTCCGCACTCCTTTGTTAAGGAATTCTTCTTGGGAGCGCGGGGGAGAAGAGCGTTAACAGCATTGGATTAGTAAAGTGTTTATATTTCCTCTTTAGCAGCACCGAATAGGAGCAAGAGGAGCTGATAGGGTGAAATAATGTCTTCAAATTGGTATTAGGTGCGCGCAGCCGAAGACTATTTTAGATTAGCCGCGATCGTTGACGTATGTTGGTTATAAAACAAGAAATAATTTATGGAAAACAAATCACACGCTCTTTTGGCCGGATTCTTTACTATAGTCATGTTATGCGCCACGGTCCTGGCAGGCATTTGGCTAAACCGTGATAAAGCGTTACGCGTAGACTACCTCATCGTTACCAACAGGCCTGTTTCTGGACTGAATCCCGAGGCCGCGGTACGATATAAAGGCCTAACGGTGGGTCGAGTCGATAAAATTAATTTTGACGATAAAATGATCGGACAGATTGATATCAGCATTAGCATTGATCCGGAAACTCCGGTGACCAAGTCAACTTTTGCGACGCTAGCCTATCAGGGCGTCACGGGAATAGCATTTGTACAGCTGGATGACGACGGCAGTAATCCCGAAAAATTAATAGGCGAGGCAATGCAAACGCTGCGTATTCCCCTGCGCCCGGGTGTATTTGAAAAATTAGAACAGAGTAGCGGCCTTATTTTGGCGAATGCAGAGTTGGCATCAGAACGTATTGCGCAATTCTTTACGCCGGAAAATCAACAGAAAATGCTGAGTGCGTTTATCGGTGCAACCCAAGCAACCGACCAGTGGGCCAAGATAGCCAACGAATTGAAGCCAACCGTGCAACGCATGCCAGAGCTTGCACAACAGGCGAATCAAACGCTAAAGTCAGTGCAGGAACTGACTAGTCATACTGCTGAATTAAGTCAGAAGATGGCTAGTTTTGCTAATCAATTGCAAGATCCTTCCGGTACATTTAACCAGACGTTGTCCTCGTATGGGGAGTTGAGCGAACGTATGCAATCGGATGCGTTACCAAAAATTACTGAACTAACTACCGATGTTAAGGATACCCTACGTACCCTGAATAAAACATTGGAAGGAATAAATGAACACCCGCAAGAATTACTATTAGGTAAGCCGGTGCCAACGCCAGGACCGGGTGAGCCTGGTTTTGTATTTTATAAATAAGGTCATGATGAAAACTCAATTTTTTCGAAATCGGTTATCTCAATTTTCGGTGCGTTTTTTTTCCTGCATAGCCATTTCGTTTTTCTTGCAAGCGTGTGCAAGCAAGCAAGTGCCGATAAAATATTATGATTTTGGCGTCATCCCCAAACCGGTTGCCGCTGTGCCCGCACCAGGGCCGGCTTGTAAATTGCCGCTTCTTCAGTTGGCTGATATCACTGCGCCAAGTTCGTTAAGTAGCAATATGATGTTATACCGGTTGTTATATTCCGATGAGCAGCAGACTCATACTTATGCTAATCACCGTTGGAATATGACACCCGTTCAGTTATTGACGCAACGCATCAAAATGCAACTTGCCGCACGTGGAGCTAAATTAATTGATAGTGGAATAAATAAATTAAACGTTCTGCAGCTGCGCTTGGAAATTGAAGATTTTAATCAGTACTTTACTGATGCGACACGCAGTTACGCGCAACTACAAATTCGTGCTTCACTTATACGTGAACATAAGCTGCTTGCTCAAACGATGCTTCAACAACAGGTTAACGCAGATAGCGCAGATGCTCCGGCTGGTGCAAAGGCCATGCGTTTGGCGACGGATGAACTAATCTTGAATTTAACCCATTGGTTATGCGAACAGACCGAGCCGTGAGCAAACGGCTGGGTGAAGGAATAGGTAAAGGTTTCACTAATATAGCAATGAATAAGCAGGCTTCGCCCCTAACTAGGGTGACGTTGTTGGCTTACCTCTCACTTATTGTTTATGCTAGCTGGTATCCGTTCACAGGTTGGCATAATGCAGGCGTATCACCGTTTGCCTATTTACCGCAACCATTGCCGCGCTATTGGACGTTTTTTGATGTCAGCATCGATATTGTTGGCTATCTGCCTTTGGGCGTCCTTCTGGTACTTGCTTGTTACCCTCGGCTGTCGCGCACTCAGGCGGCACTGTTTTCTTTTGTCACAGGCACCCTTATATCCGCTGCAATGGAAGCAATTCAAACTTACCTACCTTCGCGTGTTTCTTCTAATTTAGATTTGATGACCAACAGCCTGGGCGTTTTCATAGGCGTGGTTGCGGGTTATTTATTGACTCCAATATTACTGGAAAAGGATTTGTTAGGACAAGTACGAGGGCGCTGGTGTGTTCCTAGCGTGAGTAACGGGTTAATCATTCTGGCCCTTTGGCCATTGGCACAAATTTATCCGCAAGGGTATTTGTTCGGGTTGGGCCAGCTAACCCCGGTGATATCTAATTGGATAACTGTCTATTTGGACATTCCCATTGATTTAGGTGAAATTTTACGTCAGGGAGCCTCGCTGAGTATTGAACAATATTGGCTTTCCGAAACGATCGTTACCTGTTTTGGGATGATCAATGTGGTGTTAATTTTTCTATGTTTGTTGCGAGGGGAAGCACCGAGGCTACGTTTAGTTACGATGTTAATAGGAACTGCTCTCATCATAAAAAGTCTAGCAATGGCATTGCTATTTTGGCCAGAGCAGGCCTATTCCTGGTTTTTTTCACCTGGTGCGCAAGCTGGGTTAATCGTCGGCTTTTTGATGCTATATGGGCTTGCATTTATCCCATCGGGCGTGCAACGCCACTTAGCCATTTTTACGCTAATAGTGAGCCTATTAGTTATCAATATGGTGCCCGGAAATCCCTATTTCATTGATACGTTATCTACGTGGAATCAAGGGAAATTTCTAAATTTTGACGGTGCAGCGCATTTTTTATCGGTTCTCTGGCCTTGGTTAGCACTATGGTTTTTGCTGCAATATCGTCCAGATTCTTTAGAAAAGAGGTAGGAGTCTGTACGCAAAGGATTGGCACTGAAAAAATATCTGGATGGTTTATTTTTCACCAGCTTTTCGGTCAATATCTCGTTATTGACACTGCAAAACCGGCCCATCTATCTTCATTCAACTGTTTTTCGCCATCTCCCTTCGTAATTCCGACAGACCCTAGGGTAATCCCCAATAGTTTTTTTCTCGAAGAAAAGATAAGCTTCTTTGCTAGATCTAAGGTGGTCGGCCAATGGTTCTTTCAGCAGTTAACTTCTTTAGAAATCGGCGCCAGCTTGAGATGCAGTTAGACCACAGCAATTGTGGCGAGCACGATTACCGATTCCCTTATCACGACGTTGACTTGGCGCATGGCAGCTTACGACGAGTTGATTAACTCAATTGAATTAACGGCTTCTTATTGGAAAA
>JAJNBE010000031.1 GCA_021155915.1 Solimicrobium sp.
TAAGCCGTCCGTTTAAGCACACCCCATATGTCTTCAGGTAACGCCAGGAAAGTCCGACAGGCTGCTAGTGCAAACTTCAATGCGCATTAACATTTTTATTAAAAACTAATTGGTCATAGTCCGGAACGTAAATACATGGTTCCATTTGAGAAATGTCATTAGGATCTTTTTTAAGAATTGATTTGACTTGATTTGTGCGCGTATCAAGCATGAAACTATATACTCTACTATCCCAGCCAGAGCTTCCATATGAAAATACCTTTGTTCCGTCCGGATTATTCGTGATTTGATAAATTTTCCCGCTATCACCTGTAACCGAACATCGCCCCCCTCGGCTATCTGAAAATGAACCCAAGACTCTTACTTGATTGTCAGAAGGACCAGCCATAATGTCAATGGTATAGATCGTTGTCCGGCTATACCCTTGGTACTCTGCTTGCCAGCGACCCAAATAACTAGGCAAGTTAGGCATGTGCTCTTGATCATAAAACACAAATGAGCCTGAGGAGAACTCCGAAGTATCAACAACAAGGGAATGATCTGCATCATTGCGGGTAAATAACGTAGTCCACAAGTCCGCGCATTTAAGAGAAATAGTCGAGATTGGGTTACACCTGGAACTCACAATACGAGTACCCGGAAGTTCATATTCAACACGGTAGGTTTGTCCAGAAAATTCGCTGGGGGAGATTTTCATGGAGTAAGTATTAACGCCATCATTATCAACCCATGTTCCTATAAAAGGATCGCCAAGATTTCTATTGAACTGACGACTGGCAGCAAAAGTGCTGGAATTCAAAATCACTAAAGTGATTAAACCCGTCGCAATAATGAGTTTTTTAATTATATTCATTGAAGCCTCCAAATGTGATGCTATTTTCAGCAGCGAAGATGTTACCACACGGTTACCACACGCACTGATCGTCATCTTCAGGCGGTCTTATCTCATGTGAGGATGTCTGCGGCGTAGCTTCAGCGAAAAAAGTGACTTTTTAACGGGCACAGGGCGTATAGCAACTGAATCAGGCCTTTGCTGCCAGGAAATATTCAGTAACCAAAAACTGACCTCATATACCGAGCTGTATTCAACGATCTGATGCCTGGAGGATGGAAAGGTATCAACCGATGCAGAAAAACGGCTAATTTTTCAATCCTGTGAGACTTTAAGCCATTTGATTAACACACCTATTTTCTTCCTACCATCATCGTTTCCTGGCGTTCCATATACGCACGCAATTCCATCGTCATAGCCTGCTGCGTCTCTAATTTAGTGTTCGCTACCGTTAATTCCAATTCGAGATGATGCGCCTGTTTAGCGAGTTCTGTAGTTTGCCTTGAGTCATTGCCATCTGAATTTTCAGTTCTTGGATATAGGAATTTTTTTTATCCAGGTGAGCTTCAAGTCTATTGCAGCGTTGTTCGATCTACTGCAGGGTGTCGAGCTTTTGCTCAATCTGTCGCGTAGCAGATTGCTGACCGTAAAGCATTTTTTGCGCATGAGACAGATCAGCAACTAAGCGTGTCCCCTCCTGGTTAAGCCTCGTCACCTCTTCCTGCTACACAATCAACGTATGTTGTAACTGACGCATTTCCGCTTGCAGTTGCAGCGCGACGTCCATCGCTCACAGAACCGTATTGAGTCATACCATCAGTTTCGCTCTTTTATTTCTCAGGTTAGTGGTAAAAAACAAGTGATCGGCAAGACGGATTTAGACGTAGCCATCAGCAACCAGTACGGTGGATTGATTTCTAATGTGGTGATTGCCTACAATTTGATTATGCTTTCCATGTTGTTGGAACGCTTCCAAGACAGTGATGAGGAGAAGCCACTAGCATTACTGCAGAAAATCTCCCCGTTGCCTGGCAGCATATTCACTTTCTGGGACATTATAATTTTTGTGATAACAAAGACTTGATTGATCTGGGGTCCATGTTGGCCAGTGTTTCGTTGGAATAAGCCAGCAATTAAACTCATATCAAAAATTACGAGAGTTTTCCGGCTTATAACCCTATTAGTGGAATTTCGCCAGGTTTATTTCCAACGAAACAAGTAACTGATTATATTTCTTCAGATGCAGGGAAAATCTTTGTCCAATAAATACTACTTAAAAGACCAGGCAAGTATGAGGAATTAGGCGGAGCGATTTTGTTATTAGCTTCAGGCCAATCTTCCTATATGATAGGCTTCATTATTGAAATTGAGGGTGGTTTCGCAATCGATCTTTTCTTGCGCGAAATTTTGATGGTGATAAGACAGACGCATTTTTTATGCCAGGATAAACTGAAGTTGAGCAAAAGTAACACAGGATTCTTCTGCAGACCTTATTAAAAAATAAAGATCAGCTGTTTAAAGAAACACTGCATTACAGCGATCCATTGGAGTTTAAAATTTATCTTTCAGTAATTATTCTCTAACGATGAATATAGCAATGATGATGAGACGAGGTTATGAATAGAGGAAATCAACAAATTTACGGTCGTGATGACGAACCAGATGCGACAAACAATATACGTACTACAACAACGTCGAGTAAAAGAAAATTTTTGAGCCTGGCTTGGGTTATAGCGTTATGCCTGTTCATTGCAGGCGGATCAGTTACCCTGTTCTTAAATAAAACCTCCGGGATTGATTCTGATGGCTTTCTGCATGAACCGCTTTTTGGGCTTATCCCGATCAGTTATTTCTTTTTGCTTATGGCTATCGTGTTGGCCTTATTAGATATGGCACATATGCTTAAGAAACGCCTTTAATGTCCTTAGTTGAATTTCAAGGTTTCGGTCAATAAAATGTTCTGCCAGGCTGGCAAGGTGTTTGTCCAACATCCACATTGTGGCATCAGGTGTAATTAGTTAATTAGTGTTGAGACCAGGACAACCATACCAACTAAGCCACAGCCAGGACCATATAGCTTGTTCGGCTCAATGAAGGTCATTACCTCATGTAAGCCGGGTAACCGCGAGGAAACGATGATGGCAGCAAAAAAAATAGTCGAATCAAAAATTCCGAGGGTTCCGGCTTACAACCCCTTATAGGCTAGCCAATTTTTTAAAGGGAGAGAGGGAGAGTGTCAGTAAATACCATTAAATGTTAATAGCAAGATTTTTTTGTGATTTGCATAACGTCTCAAAAAGTTTTCTCATTTCCGGATAAGTGTCCGAAACTTGTGCAATTCCGCTCAGTAAAATTTCTGCTTGTGAAGTTTCATTGGCGTCGGTGTAGACCATGGAACGGCTTAAAAGCCATTCACCAAACGCAAGCTTCGCGTCTTCGTCATCACTTTGGAAAACGTTCTTCAGACATTCATCAATCTTTTTATGATCCGCTAAAATGGGTGTATAACAAAGTTTTGCGAGCGCAAGGCATGCCTGACCGTTTTGCCGCTGAGAAGCCAGCTCGAAACACCGTAACGCATTAAAATTATTTCCAAAAATATCGCTGTTCTTCTCATACAATTTTCCTAAGTTGAACAAGGCATCCTTATCACCCTGTTCCACTGCTTTTATTGCATATTCGAGGGCTTTTTCATCCGCCTTTTCCTGGTCATAGCTATAGGCTAATAAGTATTTATTAGCCATATAAATTTTTGCAAGTTGGAATGAGGATGCCGCGTCGCGTAAATCCGACGCAATCATGAGATGACTAATGCATAACGCTTCGGCATACTCCTGAGTACCACTACCAAATAGATACGACCCATAACCAATCTTTTCGAAAAAACCCTCATTTTTTTTGGGCCCTTCCCGGCGTTCGATCTCAGCCGCTTCATTCATATAGGAGTGGGCTAACTCAACGTTAATTACCTGGTGTTGACGTCGTGTATCCACTGAATACTGCGAACAATCAAAATTTCGAGAGGATCCATAGCCATGTCCAATATGTCCATGCTCAAAGTTTTCATCTACCAGGCAGGTATTTGGGTGTAAAGTGGTCACCTCAAATTTTATGGATTGTCGATACGCTTCTTTTAAAACCTGCTCTTCCGAACTGGTGAGAATAAGGTTATTGTAAATACTTCTAGCCTCTTCTCTTTTCATCTGACCCATCAACATTTTTGCTAGTTGCAATTGATTATTGTTTGATTCTAGTTGGAGCGTGCTACATGATTGGGAAGTCAGATTTGGGTTGAATTCCATCTGATGAACTCCTTTGTAGTTGAGTAATGATGATTATTGTGTCGAATCCTAAATGGACAAGTAGTTAGGATGAACCCCACTAGCGTTAAGCACACGGCCTTAAAAGTTAATAAAATTAATCCAGCTCTAAAATTTAATACTAACAGCAGTAATAATCGACCGCCCTATTCCCGGTACCGGCACCCCCCACATCATACCGTTGAGCGACATCGTCTGTCCCTGCCCTATATAAGCTCCACCCAACGGTTGACTATAAAACTGATTAAACAGATTTTCAATAGCAATATCAAACCGCGCTTGTTTCCATAGATAACTCGTGCGCAAATTGACCAGACCAAAACCAGCCGTCCGGTTTTCATTTCTGATTTC
The DNA here is from genome assembly GCA_021155915.1 of Solimicrobium sp. GTDB lineage: Bacteria > Pseudomonadota > Gammaproteobacteria > Burkholderiales > Burkholderiaceae_D > Solimicrobium. The sequence continues at coordinate 4,504 of JAJNBE010000031.1, forward strand.
AGATACATTCGTCTTAGCAGCAACCGTTTGCCATTCGATCGCATTCCTCCAATCAGCCACGCTCTGTACCAAACTCAATTTAGCATTTAATGGCATGATGTGGTACAAGTTATCCCCCGTAGTTAAATTTTTTCCCCTGATATAATTCATTACACCAGCCAAAGTAAATTTTCCCCAACCTGGGACCGTTCCTAGTTGCGCATAGCCAGAAATATCCATCCCAATTAGCTGCGCAGTTTGATTTACATAACGAAGGTTCACAAAGCTCTTTGTTGCCAGTAAATTAGCAGCGGTGCAATTTGCAGAAAATGACGTAGGGCAACGCACAGCATCAATGTAATTGGTCACATAATTGTAATAGGGTGTCACTTTTAATTGCCATTCTTCCTGTGTGGCATCATGTTGATCCCACGTTGCACTGATTGTATGTGCTACCTCAGGCTTCAAGTTAGGATCGCCTATATAACCATTGCCATCTCCCGCAAAATTGTTCATCGCTGAGGTCATCGATGCAGCAGACCAGGTGTAACGTTCATAAAGATTGGGCGAACGTGTTTTTTGTGCATATCCAAACTCAAGTATTTGGTTCGCTGAGGAAAGGTATTTTACCAATGCAGTGAAATCAACATTGTGATCAGTACGTTGATGGTTTTGCGCATTGAATGTTTCCGCATCTGCCCGGTACATTTCCATTTGATTATAGCCGTGGACGTTGTCTGCATTCATGTTCACTGTTTCGCTGCGCAGTCCTAGTTGAGTAAACCAATGCGTATCCCAATTAATATCCCATTCACCAAAGACACTAAACCGGTTACGTTGACCGTTATTTATATTTTCGAAAGTGTCGGGGCCCATTCCCCCCATCGTCGCCATTGCAGCGGGCCATATATCATTAAGATGATAATTTATAATCTCCCCACCAATTCTGAACGTATCGCTTTTAGAGCTAAAAATGTCAGCGCGCAACGACAGACCCTTCGTCTTACCAGTTGAATCCATGGGCATGCCAATAGCTGAGCCGTAAAGCAGTTGCTTGTCTTCGCCAAATTGCATGTGATGTCTAGTTATCTGCTCAAATACGCGACTTTCCAACTTACCCCATTCGTACTGTCCTTTGTAGTGCAAATTGAATTGTGTATCGTCATTTCCTGTCATATCCATGCGCTGATTGGGAAACAATTCGTAGGGCACACGTTGGTTACTCGCCTTAACATCAATGACGTGGTTCTCATAGCGCACTGCGAGGCCCAGCGCATTATTGTTTGCTTTGAAAGCGGTTGAACCTATCACATTACCTGCTAGCCACGCTCTATCTTTCGCCGCTAAACCAGCTGCTTTAAAATCGTGCGCCGCCTGCGTATTTTTTGAGCGAGAGAAGTACCCGTTATAAGTTAAGTTAAACACTTCACTAGCATATAAAGCCGACAAATTACCGCCAACTCCATGGCCATTGCTGCGATAAAATGTGCCCGCTTGGCCCTTCGTTAGCGTTTTTCCTTCCCCCAGGGCAAATTCAGGTTCTGTGGAATCCACTTGAATTGTTCCGCCAATACTATCGCCCCCACTACTCACGGGTGTAACACCGGCAAACACTTTAATACTTCTCACGTTACTGGGATCGATAGAAGATAAAGGTGAGTTCATGTGATTTGAACAAGATGGCATTAAGCCCATCCCATTCACTTGGACCCGAACTCGGTCATCAGCCATTCCATGTATGGCGGGTAAACTGGATATTGCACCAGCACCATAAAGACTGATCCCGGGAACATTCTGCAATAATTGCGCTGTGTCGCTGGTTACCAAACGCTGTGCTGCGAGAACTTCTGATGGAAGCCTATAAACGTTAGGTGATTGTTGATGTATTTTTTTTCCGGTAATTTCAATTATCGGATAAACCTTGCTGCTTTGTTTACGCTCCTGAGCATATATCTTTGACGATAAAAGGCAAAAGGTAAAAGTAAAAATAATGGCTAAAGCTTTGATTGGGAATTTCACTGTTCTCACTTCTTTCATCATTACATAAAAAATGCTCATCAGAGCTGAGTAACTTCATTCTACAAGGGTATAAATGTCCAGGTATCGTAATTCTTCTACAGTCTTTATTTTACGATTTTTACCCATCTAAAGGGTCGTTGTTTTTCTACTCGCAAGATTTCATCAGAAATAGCTTCATTTTCTCAGCGAATTCCGGCATTTTTATTCATCAATAGACTCTCTCTTACGTCGGCAATGAAGATCATCTGATTTAGGCACCTTTACTAACCAGCTAAACTGTTTTTTGCTTCCGTAAGTTTCGCAAGCAGCCCCCTCTGGGCAACATGGTTATCGCCATACATAAAGCAGGATGATCTCAGTTAATTGCCCAGATAACGTTTCAATCATAAATAGGTGAAAAAAATGAAAATTTTATCTACTGCAAGAGCTGCATCTTTATTTTTAGTAACAATTACTTGTGCGTGCCTTACTTTTGGCGCATCAGTAACTCAGCGCTCTCCTGACCTAACTCATGTTGCGTTTGGTTACTGTGACATGAATATTAGTAATGCTACTATCGGAGCCCTGGTCCTCCCTGAAGGTTCCAATTTATATAAAGTCTCTAGCTGCTCCCATATACTTAAGGCTGCTGCCGAACATGGCTATACGTCCATCCTTTCTACGGCAGCATCTCTTTCTACAGAAAGTTTTGTGCTAGGCCAGGAGGACGATCCTAAACCTACCGCTATTGTATTTTGTAGTTCTGATCCTAAGTCCACACAGGAAGGAACCGTTGATTATAGTGATGGCCATAATAGCAAGGATAATTGTTCAGGAATTTTAGGAAAATTGATATCCGATGGTTATTCGATAGTACCTGAGTTAACCGTATCATCAGGTGGTAGACATAGTCACACCGGCTATGTCTTTGTTAAACAAAAAAATAGCAAATAGAACAGCAATTTAGCGATTCGTTCACGTCCGAGGGTAACCTTAAGAAGTTTTTTTCCTTCTATTAAGGGTGCGGGAACTTCGGCGAGACTTTCGGCGACTCAAATGCTTTTAAACTGCTTATAGGGACTTGCTCCGACATCTGTCAACAGACGTCTTCTACACCTCAACTGCGCCATCAAATTGCCCTTTCTAGCCACAAGGGAATAGCCGGTACGCGTCTGGCATCATAAAATACCGCCTCTATCGGCATTTCCGATCTCAACCTGTGGAAATCCCTTATTGTTGTCACAAGGAAACTTGTCTATTATTACTCTAGTGAATCCAGGAAAAAATGTTTTCCCATTACTAGGGATACACTTCGTATTTATATTTGCGCAATATTATCTATTCAGAGAGTGGTTTATGGACATTTCTGCTCAAGCGATCGCCAGACAATATAAAGCCCCTGATGGGGTAAGTATGTCAAATTATGGCGCTAATAAATACAATGATCTAGGAAATAGTTTCTTAGAATATTTTGTTTACATAATTACTTGTGGTCAGGTTCTTCTATCAGAACGAATTGATCCATCTATTCAAGTACAGTTAGATAAATTAAACGGAGAAATCCTTGAAGAATTAGAGGGAAGAGACGATCGCACAGTCGGCAATTTTTGTAAAAAACTTACTAATGACCTTACGCTAACTATGGTGGAAATAAATGGCGGAGTCCAAGTGACAATTGCGAGCAACAACGGAATAAAAGCTAGCTTTTCATTTATCGAAAATATGTGTTTCAAAAAAATGCGCCACAATCTATTAGGGCATACTTCAATAAATAGAGAAGAACTGGGAACTAAACCGCAAAAAGTAATTAGCCAGCTCCTTCATCCCCATCGAAGCTTACCCATAATTACTATTGATAAGCGTGGCGATAAAACCCAGCCAAAAATCGAAGAACAACCGTGTCCCGGCGGACATGATTCAATTAAAATCTTCGCAGGTACCACTTTCAACGGTGTTTCAGAAAAAAATGCGCTTACTATTTCTGACAGCGCGACGGTAGTTTTTTTTAATGATATGTGTGTAGCAAGCGTAGTGGATGGCGGCAAGAATACAACAGCAAAAGAGTCGCAAACTTACGGTGCATTGATTACTGCCGCGGCTTTACAGACCGTTCAGGAAAGTAACAAACATGCGAATTTATCAGATAAGGATATACAAACAATTTTTTTCGACACCATTAATAATTTCCAAAAATTAGACATTTTTCCTAAACAAAATATCAATTTTTTAAGAGTAACATTTGCCGGTGTTGCGCTGTATCGTGACAGTGAAGGCAAACTAAAACAGTTCTCCTATGGCCTAGGTCATACCGCACTTGCGTCAACTAGCAGCGAAGGTATTGTTACAACCCATCATTTGCAATCCGACTTGGGTCATCACGACGGTGAGGAACGGCTGTTAGCTTTAAATTCTGATTGCGTAAAACATCAAGATATCACTGCCAAAATCTCTGACGTTGATCCCAATACAGCAACTTTTCAACTCATGACCGACGGTTGTCAACCTGCCTATTTTGCTTCTGATGGCGATAATCGAGAAATATTACGATGCAAAAGCGCTCTGCCCAATCATGGAGAATTTAATCCTGAAGCGCTTATTGATTCGGCCGGATTAAACCGAATAGAAGCACGTTCTCCAAAAGGTGACGACGTACTTCATTTATCTATTGACGTTAACAAAGCTGTCAAAGAAATGGAGCGCATGAATAAGGTAAAGCCAGCAGTCTTGTCCCGTTGATAACTTTCTCCGTGAGTAAGTATGTCCAAATCACCTATCAGGGATGGCGTTCTCCCATCAATTTAATCAGCCTTACCAACGGATCAGGTTGTACTCCAGATTCTCCATGATACGGTTGGTCAAATATAAATACTAAGGCCAGCATTCCGGATAAAGCTATCATTTGCAGGCTCATCAACGATGAACAATACTTTCCCCGCTCAAGCAATGCAGAGATCATTAGCTCTGCCAGAATTCCCACTAATATCACGTACCAATACACTGCGGGGAGTTTTACTTCAGTAGTTTCCCTACGCAGTTCTCGAGACTGAGCAATCTGATCCGTTAACTGAATTGCCGAGGAATACAGTGCAGTCTCACGCTCACCGTGCGGGGTTAATTTAATGACAGCTCTGGAGAAAGATTGAAATTTTTTTCCAGTAACCTCGCTAAGTCCTCCCTTAAGAAGGTCTGGCCATTCATCTTCCACAATAGATTTAGTGTATGCATGTAAATATGGACGCACCTCTTCAGCAGCAGAGTCCCCAAATTGGAGCAGAAGTCTATCAAGGTTATTAATCTGCGATGCTTCATCTGACACCGCTTTAGCTAATGTGCGCGTGTTTTCTAATGCTAGCCCTAAAGAAAATGCCAGAACCAAACTGATCAACATTACAACCAACTCATGCACATTGGTAGCTAACTTATGGCCCTCGGCTGGCACATGTTCCTTGATATGGTGATGGATAATGGTATGTACGACTTTCATGGCGATGAAAGAGGTAAAAAAGAAAAATAGTAAGATCACTGCATTTGGAAAGTTATAAAGCCAATTCATACCATTTCCTAAAAATTAAATTGGGCAAAATATACCGCAAATAGTTATCTCTAGGAATATAGAAAATTGTTTTGATGATTCGCGTACTCTTACCCGAGACGTTTTTTTAGCGGGACGAACTGCTACTTTGTTCCTGGCAATTATGCCGTGATAGAGAATAATAAACGCCGAATATAGTATTTGGGAGAACTCAGCAGAACCTGCAATACTGCCTGACCTCCCTAATCTGAAATCTAATATCTTCAACTGCTTCTGATTACTAATTGCTTTTTCAGATTGAACCGAGTCGGCGCTCCTTGCCAAACAACTTAAAAGAAGCACACCTGCGTCCGTCCTCGTTGAAAATCTCGGTTAATGTTCGTGTATCCATCCGCTATCTGTTGAATTAACAAATGAGTTAACCGCAGAGTCTTGCCCTGTAGCATAACGGTGTAATTCACCACAACTGCATAAGCCTTGATAAGGTTGAATATGGGAACAAGCTGAAACTTTTTGCAAAAATACCTGCACAGATTTTTTACATTTCTTGCATTTAAAAGTTAAAACTCGTACTGGCTTTGATGACATTTTTATCCTTTATTGATTGCTGTTAATCGCCATAATGAAGTTATTTCTGCGGCCCTAGCTTGATAAAGTAGGTCTGTCTGATCGGCAGTTTTTGGATGATCGGGTTTTACATCTACACGGTCTATTACACGCAAACCCGCCTGTTTTATCCATTCTAATAATTCTTCCCGCGAACGTAATTCTAAGTGTTCGGCGAAATCAGATAGCAATAGCCACCCTTCTCCATTTGCTGTCAGGTGCCCAGCTAATCCAGTTAAAAAACCGCGAAGCATACGACTTTCCGGATCAAAAATTGCATGCTCAATCGGCGAACTGGGCCTTGCCGGCAACCAAGGTGGATTACAAACGATGAGAGACGCTTTTCCGTCTGGAAAAAGGTCCGTTTGAATTATCTCCACCTGCTCGGAATAACCTAATCGCGCTAGATTAGCTCGCGCGCAAATTAATGCCCGCTGATCTTGGTCGGTTCCAATAACCTTTTGAACACCGCGTTTTGCAAGTAGGGCTGCCAGCACTCCTGTCCCGGTGCCGATATCAAATGCTAAGTTCGTGTCCCGCAAAGGGGCGTTCGCGACTAAGCTAATATATTCACCGCGCACAGGAGAAAAAACTCCGTAATGAGGATAAATCTTGCCATCCAACGTCGGAATAATAATTCCCTTTTTTCGCCATTCATGTGCACCGATAAGACCTTGTAGTTCCCGCAAAGAAACAATAAAATTAGGGCCAGTATTCTTGGGTTCTCCATAGGCTTCCGTGCATGCTTCAATAATATGAGGAGCCCGCTTTAAGGGAATGCTGTAATCAAAATTCAGCGGAATTAACAACATCGACAATACGCGAGATCGTTGCGATTGGGATTGTCGATGTAAGTTAAACGCCTGCGCTGGCCTCACAGCTATAATCTTTTCCAATGTTTTTTGGGGTGATTTTCGAGCCGGCCGATCACAACGTCGCGCCAACGCTTGCAATAGTTGACGCGCAAGTTGAAAATCTCCTTGCCATAAGAGTCCACATCCCTCACATGCTAATTTATAAGCGGTGTCTGCTGTTAACGTATCGTCGGCAAGAATAAATTTCTTAGGTGGGGAGGATCCATTTTCTGCACGCCATTTTGCCTGCTGTGTTTGCATGGCGTCTTGCCAGTGATATATTTCATGCGGGGTTTTCATTGGTATACAAAAAGTAAAATAAAAGGAAGACAGGGATTTTTTGAGCTCTATGCAAAATACAGTAGGTAAACAAACTTCATTTTTTCCTTAGAATGGTGTAGCGACATAATAATGATTTAAAACTAGTATTCCTCCAAACAACACAGGTCAGTTTCTTTTTCTTTGGAAGAATGGCTAGGTCAGGTCCCTTCCCCTTTGAGGAGGAAGGCTAGGTGGGGGTAGCGTGCCTAATACACCGGCAGCAACAAATAAGACCAATCAGCCCTAGCAGCCCTATCGCAGCGTGACACTTATGCACAAAGTTATTTCTTCATTAATACGTAGTCCGATCATTAAAGACTCTCTTCCCTCCTAACCTATCCTTCACGCAAACTTAATAACGGTGGCTGATTTAAAATGGGACGTAAACCAATCCATCCGCAAATAAGTGCGCAAAGTACACCGACTATTAAACCAATTAGCCATAAAAGGAGGCTGGGCTGGAAGACAAATTCAAAAATCTGATCAGCTAATATTTTGCCGACGATCGCGGCACCCGTAGACGCAAGTAAGCCGGCTAAACTGCCGAGCAAACCGAACTCTATCCATTGCGCTCTAGCAAGTTGATTCCTGGAGGCACCTAATGTTCGCAATATAGCGACTTCCCGCAAACGTTCTTGCTGTGAGCTTTCTAGGGCTGCATACAAAACTAAAAATCCGCTAGCTAATGTAAACAAAAAAAGAAATTCTATCGCTTTTGTAACCTGATCTAGCATGCCGCGTAACTGATTGATTATCATACTGGTATCAACAATAGTTAAGTGAGGAAATTGTTGTGATAAGTGGCCGAGCAACCGTTGCTGACTTAACGGAAGATAAAATGCGGTAATCCAAGTTTGCGGTAATTCAGCTGCAGTATGGGGATCGATAATTACAAAAAAGTTGACTTGCATTGAGTCCCACTTTAACTTACGTATGCTGGTAATGTTCACATCAATATCTTGGCCACCGCTCTCGAATCGAAGTTTATCGCCTAACTTTAAGCTAAGTGTTTTAGCAATTCCTTCTTCGACCGATGCTTCCGCTTTGGAGTTTGAGGGATCAGCAGTAAACCATTGACCCGAAATCAATCTATTATGACTTTGCAGTTCCTCCATTGTTGAAACATTAAATTCACGGTCAACTAAACGTTTAGCATTTTCCGCTTCGTAATCTTTTGCGCTAATAGAGACATCGTTAACAGACGTTAAACGAGCCCGTATCATTGGATAAAACGTGGCAATCGGGATTTGATGTTGCTGAAGGAGTGCTGAAATAGCTTTTTTTTCTTCGTTCATTATATTAATAACGAACTGATTAGGTGTACCTTCCGGGGTCGACTGCCGCCACGCTAATAACAAGTCATTACAGACAACTGTTAACAATAATAAAGCCATCAAACCTAATGATAAAGACACCACTTGCACCACGCCCGCCATAATACGACGCTGTAACGAGTTAATGGCAAAGCGCCAGCTTGGAAATTGGGACCAGCCTCGCATGTATCGCGTTAGACGCAAAACCATCCACGCACACACGGCGAAAACGACGAAGCCAGCCATAAAAATAGATAGGGTGTATGCTGCCAATTTAATATTGCCGGTCTGCCAAAACAATAATAATGCAAACCCCGTAATACCCAACAGATAAACTGAAATAGTATGTGCTTGGGGAGCGCCCGCTTCACGGCGAATCATTAAATTGTGTGAAACGTTGCGTAATTGTAAAATTGGTGGGAGGGCAAAGCCAATCAGAAGTAACAAGCCGATCGCAATTCCTTGCAAAGCGGGTAACACAGAGGGCAAGGATAAAGAGGTAGAAATAAAACTACCCAGCAAAATTAATAACGCCAAGTGCCCCAGATAACCCAGTACGGCTCCTAGCGCACTCGCAAACGTACCAAGTGTGATAAATTCAAATAAATACATCAAGGTAATTTGTCTTTGTGTCGCACCCAGACAGCGCAACAGGGCACACGAATCCGTATGACGCAACATAAACCGCCGCGAAGCCAAGACAATTGCTAGTGCGGCTAGCATAGCAGAAAGCAAACTAACCAGATCTAAAAATTGCTTAGCTTTTCCTAACATCGAGTTCATTTCAGGCCGCCCCGATGCTAGCGACTCTAAACTAACACCTTTTAACTGATGATGTTCAATTTCTTGTTCAAGTAGTCGTTGTGCAGCATTTATATCTGCTGAAGCGCCAGATAACATGAGTCGATAAGTTACTCTTGAACCGGGCCTAATTAATTCTGTGGAAGGCAAATCGGATAACGCTAGCATTACGCGAGGAGCAAAGCTCATAAATGACGAGCCTCGGTCTGGCTCATTATTGATAATATGACTGACCGTAAATAATTGATTGCCCAACTTCAGTTGTTGACCAACCCTACTGTCTAGCGCACTCAATAAGGCTTGGTCTACCCAAATTGTACCCGGTGCAGGAATTTGATGCGATACATCACCCGTTTCTAATGTCAGGTGTCCACGTAATGGATAGCCGACAGAAACGGCCTTAACAGAAACTAGTTTTCCCAACGCCTGGTCCACACGGCTCGCGGCATTCATCGCCATACTGACAAAGCTGACTGTTTCGGCCTGCTCAAAACCTTTTGCTAGGTTACGCAAGTTACTGCTGATTGGTTTATCCGAAATCAATACTAAATCCGCCCCGAGCAGTTGATTTGCATTGCGCTGCAATCCGTAGCTTACCCGGTCAACAAAGAAATTTACCGAACTAAGGGCGCCCACTGCAATCATTAATGCGAGTAACAGAAAACGTAATTCCCCAGCACGCCAATCGCGCCAGGTCATACGAAGAGATTGCCAGAGCAAATGCATTAATGATTTCCTTAACGGTTGCAATAATACAAAGTGAGAGGTGCCTTACTGCCTAACTCGAACGGTGGAGATAATGCCAGGAGTATAGATAGACGAGAAATCGAAAGTATTTTTAGCTTTTGCTTTGTGAAGTATCAAGACTCCCAATGAGTCCTTAAGGCGCTTACCTTAGGCCAAAATTAATATAACAGCAGCGCAAGTCGACTATGGAGCTGATCCTAGGATCAGTCCGCTAATGCTTGTTGGAAATCTTTCAATAAATCGCTGGGGTCCTCAATCCCTACAGAAACCCGAATGAGTGAATCAGAAATACCCATCTCACCACGCCGTTCAGCGCCCATTTCAAAAAAAATGGTCTGCGCTACAGGGATAATCAAAGTGCGGTTGTCACCCAGGTGCGTTGCTGAGATCGCAATGTTAAGGCGATTCAAAAAATTAACGCAATTATTCCCCGTCTTCAATTCGAAACTAAAAATAGACCCGTATGCCGCAAACAATTGCGTAGCCAATGCGTGTTGTGGATGATTTTTCAGACCTGGATAATACACCGCAGAAACGCCGGGATCTGCGTCGAGCATTTCCACCAATCGAATTGTGTTGCTACACTGGCGTTCAATTCTCAATGCCATTGTTTCGGCACCAATGGCAATCTGATGTGCAGCGTCCGGCGACAGGCAGGCGCCGAAATCACGCAATGATTTCGCGCGCAATTGATTCACTCCCCGCTGCCACATCGGTTGATTTTGCACGTTGGCAGTAATATTAGGAAAATTGGCCCAATTGAAAACTCCCGTATCGGTAATGGATCCGCCCAACACATGCCCGTGGCCAGAAATTACCTTGGTTAACGAGTTAATCACCAGTCCAGCCCCGACTGCCTTGGGCCGAAACAAATAAGGCGACGTCATCGTATTATCCACAACGAATAAAATTCCCCGAGCTTTGCAAAGCTCTCCAATTTTTTCCAGATCAGCAATTTGAGTACGGGGATTGGCAATTGTTTCAACAAATACCATACGCGTTGTCGGCAGCAATGCTGCCTGTACATTTTTTACATCCGTTGCATCAACATAGCTAACTTTCACACCTAAGTCGATAGTGGTTTGCCATAAATTACGTGTATTGCCAAACAAAAAAACCGAAGAAATAACATGATCTCCGGCCTTCAAAAAAGCCAACGGTAGTGCACCAACAGCCGCCATGCCGCTGGAAAAACATAAACTCGCTACCCCATCCTCCATTTTAGTGAGTTTATCTTCCAATGCAGTAACGGTCGGGTTGCTTTGCCTTCCATAACGATATCCGCTTTTTTTATTCTGAAATACGTCCAGCAGCTCCTGTGCATCTTTATACCCATAAGTAACAGACGTATGAACTGGCTTATGTAATGAATAATGTTCAATTAATTGTTGACGATCATTATGAAGAATACATGTGGTAAATCCGGTCATAATGATTTATTCACTTCTCGTTAAATTTAAGTGCAATTGGCATGCACTGACCTCTTCGCTCGTCATTTTTAAGTTATTACGTTTCGCTTCTAATTTCTCTAAATACTCACGGGTAATATCACCAGTTATGTAATTACCATCAAAACATGACGCCTCTAAATTATTTAACAGCGGATTAACATCAGCAATGGCTTGACGCATCGCGGAAATTTCCTGGTATATCAACATATCGGCGGTAATTTCACGACCAATTTCTTCCCGGCTACGACCATGACCAATTAGCTCCTGACGAGTCGGCATATCAATCCCGTAGACATTGGCAAATTTAACAGGGGGCGCGGCGGAGGCGAAAATAACTCGTTTTGCGCCAGATTCACGTGCCATTTGAACGATTTCCCGACTAGTTGTGCCGCGCACAATCGAGTCATCAACTAACAACACAGATTTACCTTTAAATTCAGCGCCAATGGCATTCAGTTTCTGACGTACCGATTTACGACGCGAAACGTTACCTGGCATGATAAAGGTACGACCAATGTAGCGATTTTTAATAAATCCTTCCCTATATTCCAAATTTAATTTTAACGCGAGTTGCATGGCTGCCGGTCGAGAGGAATCAGGGATAGGCATGACTACATCGATTGCGCCGGAAGCCATCTGATGGCGTACTTGTTCAGCTAGATATTCCCCCATTTTGAGACGAGTCGCATAAACTGAAGCCCCGTCTAGAACTGAATCAGGACGTGCCAGATAGACATATTCAAAGGCGCATGGATTAAGGCTGGGATTTTCGGCACATTGTTGGCTAAATAGCTGACGGTCTTCATCTATAAGAATGGCTTCCCCAGGCGCTATATCTCTGACAAATTTGAAACCTAATCCCTCCAACGCAACGGATTCACTGGCAAGCATATAATCATTGCCTTTTTCTGATTCCAATATGCCAAGACACAAAGGCCGAATGCCGTAGGGATCTCGAAAACCTATTAAACCGAAACCAGCAATCTGTGCAACCACTGCGTAAGCGCCGCGTACCCGTTGATGTAACCGTGCAATTGCCTTAAAAAGAGCCGCCGGATCTAATGAATAAGAACTGGTAGCCTCCTGAATTTCATGTGCTAACACGTTCAATAAAACTTCAGAGTCAGAATCAGTATTGATATGGCGACGGTCATTTTTGAACAATTCTCTTTTTAACTGTTCAGCGTTGGTGAGATTTCCGTTATGCGCTAGCGTAATTCCGAAGGGCGCATTCACATAAAAAGGTTGCGCTTCTTCCTCGCTGATGGAACCTGCCGTAGGATAGCGTACATGACCAATTCCGACATTTCCAGGTAACGAGCGCATGTTACGAGTACGAAAAACATCGCGTACTAAACCATTACCCTTATACATTGCAAATGAACTATCGTGATTGGTAGCAATACCCACTGCGTCCTGGCCGCGATGCTGTAATAATAACAAGGCATCGTAAATTACCTGATTGACCATACTGTTTGAAACTACGCCGACTATCCCACACATGTGGACTCCTAAACAAAAATTAAAATTTCACATATTGCGCAAATGAACCTGGCAAAAAAGGTTTGATGCTTAATGCCGCCGTTTCTATAGTCGGACGAAACAACGCCTGCTCCCAAAAAGGCTGTTGTGGCAACGTAGTCAGTCCGGCTATCAACATCAAAGCCAATGTGATGATACTACCGCGTGCAAAGCCAAATAAACCACCGAGACTACGATCAACCAGCTTGAGTCCGCTTGCCTTGATAATGCTGTCAACTGCCGTTGTCAACAAAGCCATCAATAGGCGAGCACCAACGAATAAAGAAACAAAGGCGACAATTAACCGAATTGATTGCTCTGCGAACGGCATGAACTCTGCTAATTTTACGCCATAAGCGTTAGCCACAAAAAAAGCAACGACCCATCCGGCCAAAGACAGAATTTCTTTGAACAAACCTCGCATAGTGCTAATAATGATTGACGTTATAAATATAAATAAAACCAGATAATCAAATAAAGTCATGAAATGTGATGGTAGCTAACTAATAAGGTTAAAAGAGTGCCGTCATCGGCTATGTATAAATACTATAAGGCTACCAACGTTCCGTTAAAGCCCAGTTTCGCTAAATTTGCATTGGCTTTCTCGGCCGATTCTTTATCGCTAAAAGGACCAATACGAACACGAATTTTATTCCCTGAACTAGTTGCAATTTTTTGGGTGAATGATTTAATCCCGGCAGATGTTAGCTTACCTCGCAGCTCATTCACTTTTTCTTGGGTCGCAAATGCGCCAACTTGAATAACGATACCTTTGGGTGTTTTAGCAGATGCTGCTGAGTCTAAGTTCGCGCCTTCTAAAATTGCTAAAGCCCTTGCTGACTCCTTTCGATCTGAAATAGAGGGTACTTTTCTAGTAGGATTCTCGTTAGCAGAAAACTTCGGAGTTAAAGATTTTGAAACGTTCCCTGTGGAAGCATCAGGTGGAGCCGGATCCGGTGCAACGGTGCTGGTGCTGTGTGATGCCGGTGATGTGGCTCTCAATAGTTCATCTGATGAATCTAAATGAGTAACGTCTTCTGGCGACTCTGACGAAATTGCAGGAGTACCTTTAGCTGAAATTTGTATACTAATATTTTTATTTAAGGGTTTAGGTTCGGGGTCAAGTACCATAGGCAAGCCAACTATCACAGCTAACACCATTGCTATTGCTCCGATCAAGCGGCGTCTGGCGCGCTTTCTTTCCGAAACTAATTGCTCTGCGCCGGCGTGAGATTTATCTGAATGGCGATTTTTTGGCTTTACAGAAGAGCCTGCCAATGCTTCTTCAACCGAAGACGCCCCGGTTTGTTTTTTACCAAATAATGAAAACAAGCTCATGGGTAATTTCAGTTTAATGGATACGATAAATTCGGGGCGTCACCTCAATTGAAGAGAGGTTACGCATCTAACTATGTTGGTTTTTATATTCAAGTACTCCAGCAACAGTCAAGAATGAACCAAAGACTACTATTCTATCATTTTCCCCTGCAGAAAGAAGTGCGTAAGCATAGGCGTCGGCAGGACTTTTAAAACATTGAACACTGTGCTCTTTATCATTGACAATATTCTGCCCGACTAGTATTGCCTGAATGTGTTCCGCTGTAGCAGCGCGTGGTAACGATAAATCCGTAAGACACCAATGATCTATTTGGTTTTTTAATTGACTAATGATGCCTGCAATATCTTTATCCTGCATTGCGCCAAATATTGCATAGGTATACGGATGAAAGCCCATGTTATCTAAATTTTGTTGCAAGGTAGCTGCTGCATGCGGATTGTGAGCTACATCCAAAACCACGATCGGACGACCCGGTAAAACTTGAAACCTTCCGGGCAAATCGACCATTACCAGACCACTACGAATTTCCTGCGCGCCCAGCGGAAGACGATCACGAAGCGCTTCAAGTGCGGCCAAAACGGCGGATGCGTTCAACAACTGATTTGCTCCGCGCAGGCTGGGATAGGCAAGAGAATGGCGACGCTGTTGACGTCCCGCATAATTCCATTGTTGCTTATCGCCGGAATAATTAAAATCACGGCCAAATAACCATAAATCCGCACCGATTTTATTGGCATGTTCCAGCAGCGATAATGGTGGAGCAGGATCGGAACATATCGCTGTGCGCCCTGTTCGAAAAATTCCTGCTTTCTCAACGCCGATCGCTTCCCTGGTATTGCCTAAATACTCAACATGGTCAATATCTACACTGGTAACTATGGCGACGTCCGCATCAAATATATTAACTGCGTCCAAGCGCCCTCCTAAACCCACTTCCAAAATAACAGCATCACATTCAGCGTCAGCAAATATTTTTGCGATGGCTAGCATCGTAAATTCAAAATAGCTCAACGAAATTGTTTCTCTTGCTTGTTCAACTGTTTGGAATGCCCGGACCAAATCAGTATCAGCTACAGATAGGCCATTAATTCTTGCACGTTCATTGAACTGAATTAAATGCGGAGAAGTGAATAAACCGACTTTATATCCACCTTGCAATAATATTGATTCCAACATGGCACATGTGGACCCTTTTCCGTTAGTTCCACCCACCGTAATGATTGGGCAACCGAATTTAATTCCCAAACATTTTTTAACGGTATCAACACGTTTTAGACCTAGATCAATAGCATTGGGATGAGCCGTTTCTAAATAACGTAACCACTCGGACAAAGTGCTTAGTGAGGTGAAGTTAGGCATAGGTGATTTGGATTATATTAGGGCAAACTGCCGACTTTTTCGAATTCATCCCTACATCGATCGGTTTCACGAATAGGGCGCAATTGCAAAATCATCCATTGACCAGCCGATTACCTAATGGATCTCAATGCGGCCAAGGTGAATCCTACGAAACTTACTTAGCCTCGTTCTTGTAGTATTCGCCGACCGACTGAATTGCCATCAAGCTGACCGACATCACAGTTAGAGCTACCGTTTCTAACGTACGCAGGCTCAGCTATGGTAGTGAAAAAATTTATGCAGTCTTGTCGGCTCGACCAAAGCCTTGCTAGTTAAGCGTAACTTCGGCTAGAGGGGTCCTGCTATTGCTTCTAAATGACAGCTTCAGCCGGCTGATTGAGTAATAGTGCCAATAATCGAGCAATTTCCTCTCGCATTTTACGACGGTCCACAATCATATCGACCGCACCCTTTTGTAACAGAAATTCAGAACGCTGGAAACCTTCTGGTAACTTTTCCCGCACAGTATTTTCGATAACACGTGCGCCAGCAAAGCCGATTAATGCTTTCGGTTCTGCGATAACGACGTCTCCCATAAATGCGAACGAGGCCGAAACCCCACCGGTGGTCGGATCAGTTAGCACCGAAATAAATGGCAATTTTTTTTCCGCGAGCTTAGTCAGCATTGCCGTTGTTTTAGCCATTTGCATTAGCGACAATAAGCCTTCTTGCATGCGGGCGCCGCCCGTAGCCGTAAAGCAGATGAATGGCACTTTCTGATCTAACGCAGCTTGTACACCTCTCACAAACCGTTCACCGACAACCGAACCCATTGAGCCGGCCATAAAATCAAACTCAAAACAGGCTACGACGACCGGAACACTCAGAATAGAACCCCCAAGAACTACCAAAGCATCTGTCTCGCCCGTAGCTTCCATTGCTGCTTTTAATCGATCCGTATATTTTTTACTGTCTTTGAATTTCAGTGTGTCCACCGGCAAGGTTTCTTGACCAATTTCATAATTGCCGCCAATATCCAGCAAACTATCTAAACGTTCACGCGCACTAATGCGCATGTGATGACTACATTTCGGACAAACATGTAAGTTCGCTTCCAAATCAGAACGGTACAAAACTACTTCACAAGAGGGACATTTTACCCATAGTCCCTCAGGAATAGATTTACGGGTACCGGCATCATTCCGTTGGATTCGCGGCGGCAATAATTTTTCTAACCAGCTCATTGTGTACTCCCTTTTTTTACTTTAGCTAAGTGATATTTTAACAGTCCATTGACTGCCGAATATCGTGTAGCAGTGCTTGCACGGACGAGATCATGTGCTCTTGATTTATTAGATCCACGTGACCCTCGTTTTCCATAACCTTATGTGCTTCAACTTCCTGTATGAGCCGACTACCAATAACAACAGCGTCAGCGACATTTGAAATTAATTTAGCTGTCGCGCCATCGCGAATTCCGAAACCAACCGCAACAGGTACCCGAACATATTGCTTTATTTTATGCATCATCTGGCTGACTTCTGTCAGATCGATTGCATTGTTTCCTGTCACCCCTTTCACCGAAACATAATAAACATAACCACTAGCCACTTGCGCGACTTGTTCTATGCGTTGCTCAGTAGATGTCGGTGCCAACAAAAAGATAGCGTCCAATCCATGCGCCTTTAACCTGGCAACATAATCTGTACATTCTTCAGGCGGATAGTCGACGATTAAGACGCCATCAACTCCCGCGCTTGCTGATGCAGCTGCAAACAATTCTATTCCCATATGTTCAATAGGATTTGCATACCCCATCAATACTACAGGTGTTTTTTTATCGTTTACTCGAAATTTACGGACGCATTCTAATACATCAACTAGCCCGACGCCTTGCCGTAATGCACGCTCTGAAGCACGCTGGATGACCGGTCCATCAGCCATGGGATCAGAGAATGGTACGCCTAGTTCAATAATGTCAGCACCACCTCGAACTAAAGCATGCATTAATTCTACAGTGACAAGTAGTTCAGGATCTCCTGCCGTAATAAATGGAATTAACGCTTTGCGATCTTGCCGTGTCAATTCATGAAAGGCATTTTTAATACGTGACATAATTGTCTAAACCTTAAAATTGAATGCCAGTATATCGCGCAACCGTATGCATATCTTTATCTCCCCGTCCCGATAAATTGACCAGAAGCAATTTATCGGGTGTTAGCGAAGCGGCTAATTTAGTCGCATACGCTATTGCATGACTGGATTCCAATGCAGGAATAATTCCCTCTATTCGACAGCAGTCATGAAAGGCATTTAATGCTTCCTGATCGGCAATAGTGACATATTTCGCTCTGCTGGAGTCTTTTAGCCATGCGTGTTCAGGCCCCACCCCAGGGTAATCGAGACCCGCTGAAACAGAATGGGTTTCAACGATTTGACCATTTTTATCTTGCAGTAAATACGTGCGATTACCATGTAATATGCCTGGCGAACCTGCTGTCAATGAGGCCGCATGTCGGCCTGTTTCTAGCCCAGCGCCCCCCGCTTCAACACCAATTAACTGTACGTTTGGATAGTCGATATAAGGATGAAAAATACCTATGGCATTGGAGCCACCGCCCACGCACGCAATTACCGCATCGGGTTGCCTGCCAGTCATCTCAGGCATTTGTGTTAAACATTCTTTTCCGATAACCACCTGGAAATCTCGGACCATTTTCGGATATGGATGGGGGCCTGCAACGGTTCCGATAATATAAAATGTGTTATCTACATTAGACACCCAGTCCCGCATCGCCTCATTCAGCGCATCCTTAAGGGTTTTAGAACCGGATTCAACGGGTACCACCTTTGCACCTAGCAACTTCATTCGATAAACATTCTGCGCCTGTCGGTCAACGTCTTCTGCGCCCATATAAACCACGCATTCCAATCCAAACCTTGCACATATTGTTGCTGTTGCCACACCATGCTGCCCGGCTCCGGTTTCTGCGATAACGCGTGGCTTGCCCATGCGTTTTGCCAATAAAGCCTGGCCGATTACGTTGTTAATTTTATGAGCGCCGGTATGATTTAAGTCCTCTCTTTTGAAAAAGATTTGTGCCCCACCTATTTCAGAAGACCAACGTTTTGCGTGATAAATAGGAGATGGACGGCCAACAAAATGCGTCAATTCACTGTGGTACTCTGCTAAAAATTGGGAATCTTCAGAGTAATGAGCATACGCTTCGGCTAACTGACTTAACGCGTGGCTTAACGTTTCAGACACAAAACTACCACCATAAATTCCAAAATGACCCTGGCTATCGGGTAACTGATAGGACTCAGGTAAGGAAACCGAAGAGCTATTCGCTTTTTCCGCATTAATCGAACTTAAATCAGAATTCATTATTATTCTCGGGTAAGGGAACATGAGGCAAGGCATTAGCTAACTTGACTGCTTTTATGAAATCATGCATTTTGCATGGATCTTTTACACCCTTGCTATGTTCAATGCCACTACTGACGTCAACCGCGCAGGGATGTAACCGACTTATTGCATCCTTAACATTGTGCATAGTTAGCCCCCCACTCAAAACCACTCGAGAAGCGAGTTCTTTTGGAATAATTGACCAATCAAAGACCTTTCCACTACCGCCATAATTTTCCGCATACGAATCCAATAACAGATTACGAAACCAGGGACTACTGGCTTGATACTGAGCGTCGTATTCTAACAAATCATTGGCAGTCATACCAGGCTTAACCCGTAAAGCCCGTAAATACGGACGTCGTACTACCTCAGCGATTTGATTGCATTGTAGAGGCGTCTCATCACCATGGAATTGTAGTAAATCAACCGGTGCTGAATTCATTATGTTGATTACCTGTTCTTTTGTCGCATTGACAAATAAGCCTACCGTTGAGATAAATGGAGGGACTAATGCGATTAATTCACGTGCCTGATTTGCGTTAACATAGCGGGAACTCTCAGGGTAAAAAACAAAACCTAAGGCATGGACATCCAGCTGCACTGCCGCATAGACATCGTCTTTTCGATTGAATCCACAAAATTTAATGCGTGATAACATGCGTCATCGTTCTTTTGTTCTGTTTTAAAATTATTAACCTTTAGTTTTCGGACTCAATAAGCTATTAACCCGAGATTTTCCATTAGACCGCTACAACTTCGTGGATAAGCTGATGAAGCTTAACTATCACCGCATTGGCTCAACGAAAAGTTTACAGTCACTAAAACCTAATTACACCCAGTTTTGTGAAAAGTTTTCTTGGGGTAAATTCCACTTTGGATCGTAATCAACTTTAGCTAAATACAAGCCATCAGGCATAAATGTAGGAGCAGCAATACTGCGGTTCCGTGTTAATAATATCTCCTGTATCCATACCGGATCTCGCTTTCTCAAACCGACCATGATTAGGCTGCCGATAATATTTCTCACCATGTGATGTAAAAAAGCACTTGCATGTAGCGTCACAATAATCAGGTGGTGACGACGTTGCATCGAAATATTATACATATGCTTAACGGGGGATTTTGCTTGACAGGTTATAGCACGGAACGAAGAAAAGTCATGTTCCCCTATCAAATATTCCGCTGCCTTCTGCATTTCACCTATGTCTAAGGGGCGAAAAATCCAGCCTGCACGTCCGGAAAGTACCGGTGACTGTACCGGATGATTATATAAGACATAATGATAAGTACGTGCTCTGGCGCTGTACCGTGCGTGAAATTCCAACTCATGTCCACCAGGTGCATTGGGGTCATTAGCAACTTCAGCAGACCAACGAACAGCAATAGATTCAGGCAAATGCGCGTTAACTCCACGGACCCAGGAAGAAAGTGAACGATTGGCATCCGTATCGAAATGAAGCACCTGCTCCAATGCATGTACTCCGGCGTCCGTTCTACCTGCGCAAGCCACTCTTACTGGATGCGCTGAAATTTTTTGTAATGCTTTTTCAAGCTTATCCTGTACAGTTAATCCATGGGGCTGTGATTGCCAACCTAACCAAGGACGGCCGTCATACTGAACACCTAGCACTATACGTTTCAAGCTTGAATCCTTATGAAGCCCGTTTAAACTAGTCGTAAAGGTACTCAGCCTTTTTTGCAGGTACTTTACTCGTTTAGACACCGACCAAAACAATTAGTAGAAAGGGGCGACTCTATCTCAGAGAGGCCGATAGAGTTAATCATTTAAAACCGAGGTTAGTACCCCCGGTTTACCCTAATTCCAGTAACATGGCTTTCGCGCGAGCTGTCTGCTCCTGATTACCCACTTTTAGCACATCATCTAATAATTGTCGGGCCCCGTCTTTGTCACCGATCTCCTGGTACGCGCTCGCCAGATCTAACTTTGTGGTCAGTTCTTCATTCAGTTCCTTTCCTGGAAATACCTCGAGCAGCGATTTCTGCAAATTTACATAACGTTTCTCGACCGAACTCAATCGTGCACTGCTATTTTGATGAGATTGATGTAGATCAGGAAGTTCCAAATCAATTTTAGATAAGTCGAACTCAAAAGAAGACCGATTGTCAGACATGGTGATTGAATCGCCGGAATTTGCAGTAGGCGATTGCACTGTCGTGGTATTAGGGCTGCTATCTCGTAGGGAGGTCTCCACTTGAATTAACTCTTCCGGCATAAAATCCGAGTCAACCTCTTGCGCAAGAAAATCCTTTTTTTCTTCTGTAAATTGCAGTTGGGGCGAATCAGTGACAACGTCTTTCGAAAATGCAGCTTGGAGGATCGATTTGTCGGCTTCAGATACAGGCTCAGCCGCATTGGATAGAGGTATCGTTGAAATAGAATTGAAATCCGAAACACCAGGGTTAAGTTCAACGCTTTGTTCATCAGTGCCCTTCGCTGACGAACTCACGGGCGCTAAACCAATTGGATCAATCTGCAATCTAGATTTAATTGAAATAGTACTCCCGGTAAAATGGTCGGGTTTTGTCTTGCGTGTTCTTATAAAAATACTTACCAGGCCGAACAAAGTTAATAATACCGCTACGTATGGCCAATAATATAATGTGCTATCAAACATACTACGCCCTATGTCTGGCCCTGACGAATCGGCTACCTCCGATTCCTCAGATTTATGTTGGACCGAAGGCGCTGAAATGTTGGTATCCGGGGCGGTGTCTACAGTAAGCCCATTAGTAGTCAAGGCAGACGATGTCGATTCGGAGAACGGAACAGCTACCTCGGTATTTTGCTCAGCTTTTGGTAAAGACGAAGAGGAATCAGGCGCCTGATCCGATATGGAGTTTTGGACTGAATCCTGTGTTGAACTCGGTACTTGATCTTGCAATTCTAGAATTTTTTGTAGTTTAGCGGTATTTTGCTCAAGCTCCTTTATACGATCATTGGCCGTTTCCAGCACTTTTTTCCTAGCAATACCATCTTCCTCTGCAATTTTCGAACTACTTTGCTCGCTATGTTGTAGTTTTGATAATTTTAATTTATCAGTCGATTCATTGAGTTGAGAGGGCGTATCAATTACTTTAGCGGTAATTTTTGCGTTATTCGTTTTTTTTATTTCAACTGATTTTTCCGATACTGCTTGCTCCGCTTGATTAGCTAATCTATTACGGTAAGCAACGAAATCAGCAGATTGCGCCAGAATTATTCGCTTCGCTTCATTTTGATCAATTTTTTTTATTTCACTTATAGTTGGGATCGTCAATATGCTTCCTGAACGGATTAGATTCACATTGCCATGGATAAAAGAAGATTGATTATGACGCTGCAACGCGACTAACAGTTGCTCTAGAGGAATTTCTGAAGGCTTAAGTTGCGAGGCAATCCGATTGAGAGTATCACCTTTCTTAACTTGATAGTAAGCAGAACTTTTATTACCTTCTTGTTTAGTAGTTTGAATGGTTACCGAATTTGATTCAGATTTATTGAGTTTGGTGGTAGCAAGTGTAGAGCCGGCATCAGATACTCCGCGGGCTACTCTACTGAGGGGAACTGCACCAAGGAGCAAATCATATTGGCGCGTTAATCGGCCATTAGTCGAATTCAGTTCAATGAGCATTTCGACAAATGGTTCATTAATTGATTGAGCCGAAGTAATTAGAATAACGTATCGCGAATCCCGATTCTCAACAGAGAAATGTAACGGCAATAAATTGGGATTAAGCTCAATATTTGCTTGGCGAAAAGCCTCAGAATTCGCCATTTTTGGCGTTAAACTACTAATCTCCTCTCTCGATACCGAGGTTAATTCAATCTCTGCTCTCAACGGTTGGCCCAAAGAAGACAGTACGGTAAGTTTCCCTAAGCCAGCTGCATTGACTCCGGAATAAATTAGCAAAGAAGAGGCAAACGCCAAACTAAGGGATTTATAGCGCATTTAAGTAAGTCCTGTATTAAATTGGAATCAGAAACGGAAAAAAGTACTAGCAAGGCCCTTGCTACCTTGATATGAATTAATCTATCAATATTCGTAGCATTCGGCGTAAAGGTTCTGCAGCGCCCCAAAGTAACTGATCACCAACCGTAAAAGCCGATAAATATTCGTCACCCATTTGTAATTTACGTAACCTTCCTACTGGAATTGTCATCTTTCCGGCAACTGCGGCGGGTGTTAATTCTCGTAACGTCGCATCAAGCGTGTTTTCCACAACTTTAACCCACTGGTTATTTTGGTTGATGATGTCGTGAATTTCATTTATAGGAATGTTCTTTTTAAGTTTAATAGTCAGCGCTTGCGAATGGCAGCGCATAGCGCCAACCCGAACGCAAAGGCCATCTACAGGGATAGCCGCCTTATTGAAACCCGGTCCCCGTCCCAAGATTTTGTTGGTTTCAACTCCAGCTTTCCATTCCTCTTTGGATGAGCCATTACCCAAATCTTTATCAATCCACGGGATCAAATTGCCGGCCAGAGGGATACCGAAATGCTTCGTTTCTTC
>JAJNBE010000032.1 GCA_021155915.1 Solimicrobium sp.
TTATGTTGTACATAATCTATTCCATCTTGACCAATTATTTTATGGCGGTCGCATAACCGATAATCCCTATTTTCCCGAAATAGTGTTTTTGCAGATTGTCTGCTAGTAACACTATTTCCCCCCTCTCTCGTCAGAAACACGGGCATGACCAACCTCTCAAAAATCACGTAATTTTTTTTACAAGTTATCGACAAAGAAATACTGCTCGTCCACGACAGAGACGAGTGAATTAGGGTATGTAACTCATTTGGAATCAGTGTAAATAAGTTTTTTGGAGAGATTTTTGAGTTCAAAAAAGATAAACAAGAATCAATAAGTAAGGTCCGCATATCGTCAGAGAAAACCTTCTTGAATGTTACCACCCGGTTTTTTTCAAGACTGATCTGTTTTTGGTTATAGTGTTCCAGCCCCTTTATTAACAGCAACTTAAGATCTCCCTCCTGATATCGGGTTATCTCCTCAATTAACTCTAAACTTGCTGAATGCACATCTTTTAATGCATGTAACACCGTAATAATGTCATTGATTGAAACCGTCAGATCCTGCGCACTTTTTTTACACATAAGTAACAAAAAGATGGCTTCTGGCAGTTTATCGTCAGACTTTATAAGAACACTACTATGGCAAATAATGCTGGATGAAACTAACGAAAATGCCAGTTCTTCGTTTCCTCCCGCAGCTTCCGCGGCCTCGTAGAGCTTATCGATTACTTGAGCTGCATTAGCAGCGGATTGGCCCAAGGCGCGATAAGCGTGATCTGTATTGGTGCGAATAGCCTGCATATTTATGTCTTTCTTATAGTCCTAGATTATTTGGTTGGACACGCTCAAGTGTGCGGTTTTCAGGCTTCCAGGCCGCATTAATTCTCCTGGTGCTTAGGAAAGTTTTCTTGCAGGGAAAATCAGTTTTGTAGGCAGAACGCCTGCATTTTGAAACTCTTGCTGCAACGCGGCAATCTGAATGTTGCAAGGAGGAACAGCGTGGCCGGGGAGCCGCAAAAATGTACCATTAAACCTGTAGCGCTCTCACCCGAAAAGCAGTTAAAGGGCGAAATTCTCAATCAAGCCAATCTGTTATCAAAGCTTTGAAGCGGTCAGCAGAGGAAGCGCAAGTGGCAGAATGCTTTGTACAGGAAAAGGATCTTATCAAGTCCGGAGGGAAAGGCTATTGGGGTTTACCCCATAAGGATAAATCTGCACCATAGTGTGCGAGAAGTGCAGTTACTGGAATGTACCTCCCCTTAATGCACGACGAGTGGGAGCGCCGTGCACCTTGCCTATAACTAGCGTAGTAGGTTTAGGCAGAGATCTCTAGAAAAGAAATGAGAGGATTTTGATATATTCACCTGCCTAAGTGCGCGAGTGCTAAGGTTACTTAACGAACCCCATTCAAATCTGAACCTCTAGCTCATCTTTTCGCCCCGGTTAGCGCAGCCAAAAACACCGGGGAGAAGCTTCATCTGAGCGAAACGTCAATGCTGTGTTTACAGGATTAAAAGGTGTTGTCAATTAATTTTTCAGCCATTGGTAACTGATTTTAATAGCTTAAATCAATTACCCTATCGGCGGCACCTGTTACGTCTTATTGAGAACTCACTGCCGCACACCTTTATCAATTATTCATGTTCCTCTTCACTCTCGTCTTGCGCTATCGCGGGTTGACGACGAGTGCCTACTAATACATCCAGGCTTAATTTTTTTCCTTGGCGTAAAAAAGTTAATCTGGCTTTTTTATTAGGAGGTAATTGTGCTATCAGGTTCATCATTGATATTCGATCCGTAACCGGAGCGTCATTCACTCTTATAAGTATATCGCCAGGTTTGACGCCGGCCCGGTCGGCAGGTCCATCGCGTACTACACCGGCAATTAATGTACCGGTGTTCTCCTGCACGCCAAAGTTTTCGGCTAACTCTGGGGTAATTTCTTGGGGCTCAACACCAATCCAACCCCGTATTACGTGACCGCTGGCAATGAGATCCTCCATCACCGATTTTACGGTAGTCACTGGAATAGCAAACCCAATTCCTAATGAACCCCCGCTCTGAGAAAAGATGGCACTATTAATGCCGAGTAAGTTGCCGTTTGTATCAATTAATGCACCGCCAGAGTTGCCCGGATTTATAGCCGCATCTGTCTGAATGAAATTTTCAAAGGTATTGATTTTCAGATCATTACGTCCAAGCGCCGAAATAATTCCCATCGTAATGGTTTGCCCGACACCAAAAGGATTACCTATGGCTAAAACGATATCACCAACGCTGGCATTTTCTAAGTGACCCAGAGTAATCGCGGGGAGGTCGGGTAAGTCGATTTTAATCAGTGCTAAATCAGTTTCGGGATCGCTGCCCACTACTTTAGCAATCGCTTTACGATTGTCCGACAGTACTACATCAATTTCATCCGCTGAATTCACTACGTGATTGTTAGTAATAATGTATCCACTAGGACTAACAATGACCCCCGAACCCAGACTGGATTGTTTTTCTGGTTGAGAATTAGGGCCGTCATCGAAAAACCGTTTAAAAAAAGGATCGTTAAGCAACGGGTTTCTGATGCGTTTAATCTCTTTGGTTGTATAAATATTGACCACTGAAGGCATTGCCCGCTTGGCCGCAGCACTGTAACCGACCGGCGCACTAGCATTTAACGGGGCTTCGAGGACAGGTATAGTGGGCTCAAGGGCTATTGTGGAGAAGTGCACACCTTTTCCGGCAGGCGATAATTTGTGTAGCCACTCCGGTTTTAAGGTGTATACAATCAATAATATTACCAGGCAAAGGGTTGCTGTTTGAGCGAATAATAACCAGAGTCGTCGCATAAAATTTGAATAGATAAGAGTTAAAGAATGAATAAAAAATCGACATCAGAGGGTACCGTAAATAGGGATGAGCTAAGTCAATTTCTTGCTGATGAATTACAAATTGCAAAAATAAACGATTATTGTCCAAATGGCTTGCAGGTGGAAGGAATTCCGCAAATTAAAGTGTTGGTTAGTGGCGTAACTGCTAGTTTGGCGCTGATTGAGGCTGCAATTGAATTGAAGGCAGATGGTCTCTTAGTACATCACGGTTATTTCTGGAAAGGTGAAAATCCATGTTTAACAGGACAAAAATACCAACGTATCAAAAAACTAATTAATAACAATATTAATCTTTATGCTTATCATCTGCCCTTAGATTTACATCCCAAATGGGGTAATAACGCACAATTAGCTAAACAATTGGAATTCGTGGTGGATGGCACATTTGCCGAACAGGGGATTGCTAATTTTGGTCGTGCGAAGGACTCAAATCTGACCACGATAGGCGATTTGAGCCGGTGGGTAGAGATCCGTACGGGACGTACGCCGTTGCTTATTGGCTCGCCAGATCAACCGTTGGGGCGCATCGCGTGGTGTACGGGAGCTGCTCAAAATTTTTTAGCAGATGCAATAAACATAGGTGCTACAGTTTATTTGTCAGGAGAAATTTCTGAGCCAACTGTACATTTGGCACGTGAATCGGGTGTAGCGTACCTTGCGTGCGGTCATCATGCCACCGAGCGGTACGGCGTACACGCACTGGGCGAGGTAATTGCTGAACAATTTGGCATTGTTCACCAGTTTATTGATATACCTAACCCTGTCTGATTAATTTTAGAGGGCTAGAGCAATTTTAATTGAACTATCTTTTTAACATATCGGGAATTCACTAAGGAGACTTCTGCACTGCGCGGGCCAAACCGGGATTGCGCGGTGCTCGCAATCCTTTTTACTTGAGTAATGCATTTGCTGCGCTCCCTGCGCCTTGTCTTGGCTGCCTACGGTTTTGCCGAGGTCTCAAATTGACTCTGGTGCCCTAACAATCCGGCTACGTCAATAATTTAACAGCTGCGCACATAGCGGTCACCGATCTTTTAAGGCCATAATAAGTATTAAAGTAATTAAAAGGGCTACAACAGCAAATGGTATAGCGAATATAATAAGAGGAACTGATCCTAAAAACGCTGCTGTTAGACAAAAGACTCCCACTGCTACCAGATAGGACACCTCCGCAACAAATGTTACCGGATGGGTGACGAAACGATGTAGTGAGCTCCAACCGGGTGGAAGATCATGTCTTTGATCAGCTATTAGAAGGGTGGCGGGAGCGGCTTTCGCATTTATGGGGAGGGCGTTGAAGTTCATTGAAGTTCCTTTATTGTTTTGAAGAATCCCTATTTTCTACACCAAAGGTTAACGCAACGTTAACGAATAGCATTAAACCCAGACATAGTCCGAGGAATAATGTATTGAGATACCGCACTTCAAGCAACACGGATTATGCTTCTGGTTCCGTGAAATCCAAGGTGCCCCATCGTTAATATTGAAGAAAGCTGGAAACCGTATGCGGTTAGCAAGATTGCAGTTTGTGGGAGAACTTACTGCGATTTGAGTGCACAACAATTCGCAAGAATGCCTACGTACTCTGACATGCTTTATTAGAAGAAATAGGGCGTTGCATAGGGTCCAAATTCTTAATGCGTTTTAGTGTTCTATGCCTTGTTTTTTGCTAGCGGGTTAGGATTGTAGAGGTCTCTTTTGGAGCAAATCGTACTTCATTTCCATGTTTTACTTTAATTACGGCCCCGGCTCCATTATAATTTAGGGTTGCTGTAGAAGATCGAACAATCGAGTCGGAGAATATTGTCAGCTTCGCGTAGCGTTTTTTTGCTCTACTGGGACGCTTTCGATCCCCGCATTTTTACCAGACTAATTTATATAAATCGGCGAATAGCTAATGTGCCGATACAGGATTTAATTTTTAAACATATAAGTATTAACGAACGAGGTTGGTATGAGTAACGAAAAGCAGGTCGATTCTGGTCGCCGCGGTATGCTCGTCGCAACATGTGCGGCGGGTGGCATGGTAGGTCTAGCTACCACCGGTGCATTGGTAAGTACGTTTCAACCTTCTATGCGGGCTAAAGCAGCAGGAGCTCCAGTGGAGGTGGATATTTCCGGTTTAAAGCCGGGTGAGATGACAACTGCCGAATGGCGTGGCAAGCCGGTCTGGATCCTCAAACGTACTCCTGAAATGATGGCTAGTCTTGCAGCTACTCAGAATGAAGTAGCCGATCCGGATTCGTTAAAACCCTACACTATGCCTTTACCGGAATACTGTGAGAAGCAAAGTCGTTCGCGCAAAGAACATAATGACCTGTTAATTGCTATTGGCATATGCTCTCATTTAGGATGCTCGCCCAGCTCGAAATTCGCTGCAGGGCCTCAACCCTCATTGCCTGACAATTGGGCGGGCGGATTTCTATGTCCATGTCATGGTTCCACTTTTGATTTGTCCGGCAGGGTCTTTAAAAACAAACCAGCACCCGAAAATTTAGATGTTCCGAGATTTATGTTCCTTTCCGATACAAAAGTCGTTATCGGTAAAGACGAGAAAGGTGAGGCCTAATTATGGCATTTGTTGAAAAAAAGCTTCCGGCGGATGCATCTGTCGTTGACAAGTCACTTAACTGGATAGACTCACGTTTTCCATTGTCTAAGCTGTGGAACGATCAGTGGGGGAAATATTATGCTCCTAAGAATTTCAATTTTTGGTACATCTTTGGCTCTTTAGCGATGTTTGTGTTAGTACTTCAGATCGTTACCGGCATCATACTTGTCATGCATTACAAACCAGACGCGAATTTGGCGTTTGCTTCGGTCGAATATATTATGCGCGAAGTCCCGTGGGGTTGGTTGGTGCGTTATATGCACTCGACAGGGGCGTCAGCTTTTTTTATTATTATTTATTTGCACATGGCTCGTGCGCTGCTGTATGGCTCTTATCGTAAGCCACGTGAACTGATTTGGTTGTTTGGCTTTGCTATTTTCTTATGTCTGATGGCCGAGGCTTTTTTTGGTTATCTGCTTCCATGGGGACAAATGTCTTATTGGGGCGCTCAAGTAATTGTTAACCTATTTGGTGCAATTCCTTTTATCGGACCTGATTTGTCATTATGGATACGAGGCGATTACGTCGTTTCCGATGCGACCCTTAACCGTTTTTTCTCTTTTCACGTTATCGCCATACCATTAGTATTGTTAGGTTTGGTTGTGGCACATTTGATGGCATTGCATGAAGTGGGATCCAATAACCCGGATGGTGTGGAAATTAAGGATACATTAGACGCCAATGGTAATCCAGTCGATGGCATTCCTTCTCATCCCTTTTACACGACGCATGATATTTTTGGGGTGACTGTTTTTCTTGTCTTGTTTAGTGCTGTTGTTTTCTTTGCTCCTGAAATGGGCGGCTACTTCCTGGAATACAACAATTTTATCCCTGCAGACTCGCTGAAAACACCGTTGCATATTGCTCCTACTTGGTATTTCACGCCGTTCTATTCCATTTTGCGCGCAACGACGAGCGATTTTTTATATGTAGTGCAAGCTGGCATTGCCGCGTACGTGGGTCTGGTTTACCTAAAATCCAAATTATCCGCAATCACGAAAGCGGCTATTGCAGGGCTAGGTTTATTGATGATTATCGGCATGATGCCATTTGGCTTAGAAGCTAAATTTTGGGGCGTAGTTTTATTTGGTTCCTCGGTAATGATTATGGCTGTCCTGCCTTGGTTAGACCAGTCACCCGTAAAATCGATACGTTATCGACCACGCTGGCATAAAGCAGTATTGATCTTATTTGCTGTTGCCTTTGTTATTTTAGGTTACTTAGGAGTGCAGCCACCTTCACCCGTATTTAATGTGATATCACAGGTTTGTACGGTAGTTTACTTCGGCTTCTTCCTATTAATGCCGTGGTGGAGTGCGAAGGGCACATTCAAGCCCGTACCACAACGTGTCACATTTGAGTCTCACTAGCGTCCAAAGGTCAGAAGATATGAAATTATTCAGTAACTCATTTAAATACTTAGTTAACAGTATTATTGTTTCTCTGATGGTGTTGCCGGCGCTGGTTATCGCAAATGAGGGAGGTTTTCCGCTTGACCCTGCCCCGGACCGATCTAACAATATGGCCGCGTTGCAAAACGGGGCAAAATTGTTTGTTAATTATTGTTTAAATTGTCATTCAGCTTCAGCTATGCGCTACAGCCGTTTACAAGATCTTGGTTTAACCGATGGTCAAATTAAGAGTAATTTATTATTAGCTAGTGACAAGATCGGCGATTTGATGAAAACCAATTTGTCAGATAAAGATGCAAAAGCCTGGTTCGGTGTGACCCCCCCTGACTTATCGGTTATCGCTCGTGCTAAGTCATCCGGTGCCGGCAGTGGGGCTGATTGGCTATATACCTACCTTCGTAGTTATTACAAAGACGATTCTCGTCCCACAGGTTGGAATAATATGGTCTTCCCGGATGTTGCTATGCCGCATGTTTTATGGGAATTGCAGGGGATACGTAGCGTAAAGTATGAAGATGTTGAGGAACACGGTAAGAAAAGCCGGGTATTTTCAAAGTTCGAAACCATTATTCCCGGCAAATTATCGGAAGCTGAATACAACAGCGAAGTTGCGGATTTAGTTGCTTACTTGAATTGGATGAGTGAGCCAGTTCAAAATACGCGTAAACGCTTGGGTGTGTGGGTATTGCTGTGGTTAAGTGTATTGAGTTTCTTAGCATGGCGTTTAAATTCGTCGTATTGGAAAGATGTTAAGTAGCTAAGTGGACTACATGGGTGAGACCTCTGCGTTGGACTAACGCTGCATTAACCTCACAGCGTAGTCCAATTTTTTTTGTATTGGGGATATCTCTGCATAACGGTAGCGAGCGAGTCAAAGATAAGGCGCACGGAGCGCAGCAATTGGAATGTACTTGAGTACACAAAGATTGCGAACCCCGCGCAACGTTGTTTTGCCCGCGTTTGGCTCGCGCAGTAGGCTGTGCAGAGGTCTCTAGTGTTCGGTTAATCTAATGTTAGCCTAATCCCAAGGTAAGCTTAAATGCTTTACTTGTATTGTTTCTAAGGAACTGAAAAATGATGGTTCTCTATTCAGGCACGACCTGCCCTTTCTCTCAACGTTGTCGTTTAGTGCTATTTGAAAAAGGGATGGATTTTGAAGTTCGTGATGTTGATCTTTTCAACAAACCGGAAGATATTTCGGTCATGAATCCGTATGGACAGGTGCCGATATTAGTTGAGCGCGATCTAATTCTCTATGAATCTAATATCATTAATGAATACATCGATGAACGGTTTCCGCATCCGCAATTGATGCCGGCAGATCCTTTAATGCGATCACGTGCACGCTTGATGCTGTTCAACTTTGAAAAAGAATTGTTTATTCATGTTCATACTTTGGAAAATGATAAATCAGGTCTTTCAAACAAGCAGCACGACAAGGCACGCGCAGAAATACGGGATCATTTGACTACGCTGGCTCCTCTGTTTCTCAAAAACAAATACATGCTGGGAGAAGAGTTCTCCATGTTGGACGTTGCCATTGCCCCTTTGTTGTGGCGCTTAGATCACTACGGTATCGAAATTTCAAAAACTGCGGCACCGTTGTTGAAATACGCCGAGCGAATCTTTTCGCGCCCAGCCTATATTGAAGCATTAACACCCTCAGAAAAAGTCATGCGTCGCTAATTACGCAGGATCAGAAGCGGTTGCATGAATTTCTCCATAAATATTAATGCCGCTCTACGTCTTACAGCGACTAGGCTTTCAATGTGGGACTTCGTGCAACTGTGCTGGACGGGGATTGAAGGCAGTTGACAATCCGGTATTACAGGATCGATTTAGTTGAAGACCAAGTGAAAAAAAAATATGTCAGAAATTTCTACTAAACCCTATTTACTTCGCGCAATGTATGAATGGTGTACGGACAATGGGTATACCCCTTATGTTGCCGTAAAAGTACAAGGACAAGTGCGTGTGCCGATGGAGTTTGTTCGGAATGGCGATATTGTTTTAAATATTTCTTTCGGCGCCACCAGCGGCCTGAAGATAGATAATGAAGCGTTGTCATTTAAGGCACGTTTTGGCGGCGTTTCGCGTGATATTTACGTTCCGGTAGGCGCTATTGCGGCCATTTATGCTAGCGAGAATAATCAGGGCATGGGGTTTGACGTAGATGTTGAAAGTACGGCTGAGGTTTCAGCCGACGAGGCTAAAGCCGAGGTTCTGACAGCTGAAAAGCCAGCGATAACGCTGGCTGTTACCAATACGGAAAATTCGGCTTTGGCGGATAATAAAAACCCGAAAGAAATCAGAAAAAAGCCTAGCCTCACTATAATAAAATAAGTTAAAATGTCGTTCTTCATAAGTAGCCGACTTAGCTCATCTGGTAGAGCACCTGACTTGTAATCAGGGGGTGGCGGGTTCAAGTCCTGCAGTCGGCACCAATAGAATCAAGTACTTAGCCCAGCTGTCAAGGTTGGGCTTTGTTGTTTCTGAGGTTTGAATTCCCCTGGGTACACGCCGTGTATTCCTCTAATTTGTTAAATCCTCTGCGACTTACAGCAAATTTAGCACACATGAAAAATCTTCACTCCTGGGTTCTCATTTGTAGAAGCTAAAGCCACCTGGTTTAAAATCAACATTGCCTACAACGGCGAGAAAGCAGTTTATCTCTTTTGCATGTAACTGTTTTTCATTTCATGCACTCAGGCGGCCATCAGCAGTAGTTTTCGACTTTGGAATTTTTTGTCTAGCCGTACGTCGACTTTTGCAAACGGCCCAGTTGCCATCTTCTTTTTCTAACTATGCAAAGTCAATGCTATAGAGCATTGTGTTTTCCGACTGTTGAGGTCAAAGTAGCGAGAGTGTTTCCAACCGGCGTATCAAAAAGGTTGAATAGCATATATTTCTGAAAGAAAAACGATGGAAAATATTAATCGCACAAACCGCATGTATTGCCCGCAGAACCGGAATGACAACGGATTCACAGGAACTCCTACCCAGCGTAAGGAGATTGAAATTGACAAAGCTCTACAGCTATATCAAGAGTTTTCAGCAAGTTTCCCAGAGAAATCGCGTCAGTTTGCGTACCTCGTGCATGAGATCCAGCGTAACGTCAACATTGGCTGCTCCAAGGAAGAAACAATTCGTTTTGCCATAGAATTGGAGCAATTACATGATTTATTTCCTGATCTAGGGAATGATTTAGGAAGAGCTGAGGAGTTCATTCTTATTTTGTGGAACTTAGCTACCCCTCTGGGTTCAATAACGACTGGACCTGATGACTTGCCTGTTACGTTTGAAGTTCAAAAGTTATTGGAAAAAGTTAACAAGTTAGCAGAGGAAAGAGAAAGCCGGCAAAGTTGCAGTCAGCCTATTTTTGACCTACTTCCTCGAGATGTCGAACCTCAGCTATTGGGTTATTTAGATCACTCATCGCTTCGGTCAATGCGCTTAGTATCTAAGGCTGCTTGCGCCAGAGTAGGCGAAAAACTGACGTCACAATTCATTAACTTTGAACAAATCAGTAGGTCAAATCTGTCTTTACTTAATTTGTGTAAGTATTACGAAGATCTTAATTTTCCCTTTGTGAGCATAATGATTAAGGGTAGATATCGTGATCTGAAACTAGTTACCCAATTTGCGGAGAGTTTGTCTAAGAATCAAAAAAGTAAAGAAATTGAATTGCGTTTAGACAGGTTTAGTAATTTAGGAGACTCGGGCGCGTTCGCTTTTTCAATGGTGCAAAATATCACTACTCTGCATATTAGAAACAATTTGACGGCCGTAGGAGCTCAGCACATTTCACAGATGCGGAATCTCGCTACTTTGAATGTTGATAATAATTACCAAATGACGCACACAGGAGCAAAACACATTGCAGAGATGCCCCAGCTCACTAATCTGAGCATTTGCAGTAATAAACTAACGGAAACAGGAGCGCAGCACATTGCAGGGATGACGAATCTTACTCATCTGAATATTTGCTTTAATGACTTAAAAAATAAAGGAGCAAAGCACATTGCAGGGATGGCGAATCTTACTGCGCTAAGTATTAGTCATAACTCCTTCACGGCGACAGCAGCTTGGCATATTGCGCAAATGCGGAATCTTACAACGCTTAATATCCGTTCAAACAAGCTAACGGACACAGGAGCACAGCACCTTTCAGGGATGCCAAATCTCACTATGCTGGATGCTACAGACAACAAGCTCAAGGCCACAGGAGCTAAGCACATTGCAGGGATGACAAATCTGGTTATGCTGAATGTTACTAATAACAAGCTAACAGATACGGGAGCCCAGCACATTTCAACGATGTCGAATCTCACCAGCCTGAATATTGCCAATAATAGTCTAACGTACATAGGAGCACAGCACATTTCAAAAATGCTTAATCTCACAACTCTGTATATAGAGGGTAACAGTCTAAGAGACACAGGAGCGAAGCATATTTCAAGAATGTCTAATCTCACTACGCTGAATATCAACCAAAACGCGCTAGCAGATAAAGGAGCGCACTACCTTTCAGGAATGCCCAAGCTCATTATATTAGATGTAAGCTTTAACCATCTAAAGGATACCGAAGCCCGGCATATAACGGGGATGACAAAGCTGACTACTTTGGATATTAGCTGGAACAATCTAAAAGACTCAGGAGCTAAGCACATTTCAAGGATGACGATGCTCACTAATTTAAACATAAGTAAGAATGACTTAACGGCCCTAGGAGCACAGGACATTTCAGGGATGACGAATCTTCTTACGCTAGATATTGAGAACAACGACCTAGGCGACATAGGAGCCCAGCAGATTGGATGCATGACGAAGCTGACTACTTTGAATATTAGCTGGAACAATCTAACAGACAAAGGAGCCCAGCACATATCAAGAATACCGAATCTCACTGTGCTTAATATTAAGTCCAACAATCTAACCGCCCTGGGAGCACAGCACATTTCAGAAATGACGAAGCTTACTGATTTGGGTATTAGCGAAAAAGGGCTAACAACCAAAGGAGAAAAGAGGCTTTCACAAATGCAGAATCTTACTAATTTAGGTTTTTACTAGCGCAACTTAACCTTTCTTTTAGGTCCGTGATCTCAGGAATTCATCAAGACCTCTTGAGGGGCCTCTCCGAGGGTTTCTTGCTATGCATAAAGCTCGATGCCGAACCGTAGCGAGCCAGCCAGATACCGGAGGTATGAGGCGCAGCAACCGAAATTTACAGTATGTGAGAATGCAATCAACGCGCAACCCCGTATTAGGCTACGCGTCGGATGTTAGGTAAACGTTGAAGTCATACCCGATAATGCTTTTCCAAGCAGTGCAAAAATAGGGCCGAAATCTTATTTAATTTTATGAAAGGTAATTATGGATTGTATTAATTATAAAAGCGCTACTTACAGCCTACAGAGCCAGTTTCGCAATGAGGCGCCAGTGCCCGATCTATTACGTAAGCAGATTGAAATGGATAAAGCTCTACAGCTATATCAAGAGCTTTCAGCGGTTTTCTTAATGAACTCATGTCAGTTTGAATATCTAGTGCTTACTATTCAGCGTAACGTCAACGAGGGGCAACGGGACGAGGAAACAGTTCGTTGTGCAACGGAGCAGTTTAACGAGCTATTTCCCGACATAAATAACGCTCTTCAATCTGAGGAACTTGTCCGTATTCTGTGTAACTTAGCAAAGTCGTCTAGTTTATTGACAATCGGACCTGACGATCTTCCTATGACGGTCGAGGTGAAGAAGTTGTTGGAAAAGGTGGAAAGACTGCAAAGAGGTAGTCAGTCTATTTTTGATTTACTTCCAAAAGATATTAAATCTCGGTTATTGAGTTATTTAGATATACAGTCCCTTCGTGCAATTCGCTTGGTGTCCCAAAGTACTTGCGACATGGCAAGCGAAAAGCTGACGTTAAGAATACCAATCGATTTTCAAGATATAAAAAGAAGAGGGATATTGGAGGACGTGTGTGAGTTCTATGAAAATCTTACTCTCCCATTTGTTAGTATAGGTATTGAGCCTGCTGAGGGCCACCTGAAATCATTTAGCCAATTGATGAGAAGCTTGTCTAAGAACACTAAAATTAAAGAGATCGAATTATGTGTGGCCGAGAGCAATTTAGGAGATTCAGCGGCGCTCGCTGTCTCGGAGGTGCCAACCATCACTACGCTGGACATTAGCGGTAACGATCTAACGGCCGCTGGAGCCCTGTACATTTCAAAGATGCCAAAACTTACCACTCTGAATATAAATTATAACAACCTGATGGCCATTGGAGCCCAGTATATTTCAAGGATGCAGAATCTTACTAGGCTGGAAATTAGCAGTAATGATCTAAGGGGCCATGGAGCCAAGCACGTCGCAAGAATGACGAATCTCACTTATCTGGATATTAGCAATAACCGAATAGGCAGCGTTGGAGCACGGCTCATTGAAGGAGTGTCGAATCTCGATTATTTGAATATTAGTGGTAACGACATGACGGAAACAGAGCTTGCTCTGGAGCTTTTTCAAGAAGTTTCAAAAGGATGGGATTGCTCATTATTAGAGCATTTTATGGGCTTAATACTGGATATCGAGAATAAAGTAGAGAAGGGTCAGTGGGGTGAGGAGACTGCAAAACGCTTTAACAATATGTTAGCTACTCTACTTTCTCCTAAAGAAGATAAGAAGGGAGGAGCGGACGCACTTATTATTGCCATAGGAAAGTTAGCTAACTGTGTAGCCTCACAGTCAGGTAAGACGATCATTGGGGAGTTTGCGAGGGCTGTGGACGAACAAATTCAGGAAATTATTTTTCGCCCGTTACCTAAAGAGATGGAAAGCTATATATTTGACTATCTCGACGGGGAGTCCATTTGCACAACGCGTCTGGTATCTAAAGCTGCGCGAAACTTGGCAGAGGAAAAGCTGACTCATCGATTGATAAATTTTGAAAATATCAACAGAGGAAAGACGTCAATATCGGATTTATGTACGTATTTTGGAAACCTTAACCTCTCCTTCTTGAACATAACGATTACAGCGCAAAAACGCCATCTAACGCTTTTCACTCACTTTATGAAAAGTTTGTCTGCAAATACAGCAATTAAGGAAATTGAATTGTGTATAGCGGGCAGTAAGCTCGGGGATTCGGCAGCGCTCGCGGTCTCGAAGGTAAACAACATTATTACGCTGGACATTAGCGAAAATAACTTAACAGCCACGGGAGCTCAGTACATTTCTACGATGCCTAATCTCACTACGCTGAATATTGGCAATAACAAACTAGAGGCTGCAGGCGCCCAGTACCTTTCAACGGTCCCTAATCTCACTTCTTTGATTATTTTCAATAATTATTTAACGGATTCAGGAGCACAACATATTGCAGAGATGACAAAGCTCACTAGACTCGATATTTATGATAACCAACTATCAACCATTGGCGTAGAGCACATTTCTAGGATGTCAAATCTTACTACACTAGATATTGGCTATAACAAATGTACAGACATGGGTCAGCACATTTCAACAATGTCGGGCCTCACTGCGCTCTCTATTAGTGGGAACAACTTCACAGATACGGACATCCAGCATATCTCAGGAATGACGAATCTTACTATGCTAGATATTGCAGATACCGACTTGGGCGAATTAGGAGCGCAGCACATCGCGAAGATGTCAAATCTCACTCATCTGATTATTTACGCTAACGAACTAGGGGACGCAGGGGCACAGCACATTGCTGGTATGCCGAACCTCACTGATTTGGATATTTTTGGTAACTACCTGACAAAGGAAGGTGCAAAGTACATCGCAGAAATGACGAATCTCACTACGTTGAATATAGGAGATAACTCTTTAGGGTACGAAGGTGCAAGTTATATTGCAAGTCTGAAAAATCTTGCTACGTTGGATATTAGTTCTAACGAGTTATACGACGATGGGGCCTATTATATTTCAACGATGCGAAATTTAACCCATCTAAACGTGAGCAGCAATGGAATATGGAATATCGGAGCAGCTCACCTCCAAGGGATGGACCTAAGAAAATTTGATATAAGCGATAATGATATGGACGATGTGTACACCTGAAGAAGAAATGTTGGCAATGGCATTGGAGCTGTCTTAAAAATGATGGAAGCAATCATTTCAATAAGGTGAACTAACAACTCTAAGGAGAAGTAGCATGAGCATCACACCAGTTTCAGCACGTAGGACGCAACAGCTACCAATTAAACATCAAAATGACAAAAGCACCAAGGCAGATATAAGTAAGGAGCCAGTTGAAAATGACACACTCAACCCGAGATGCGAGTTTTATCATCGATTCGAC
Organism: Solimicrobium sp.; assembly: GCA_021155915.1. GTDB lineage: Bacteria > Pseudomonadota > Gammaproteobacteria > Burkholderiales > Burkholderiaceae_D > Solimicrobium. The sequence goes on from JAJNBE010000032.1 coordinate 15,207, forward strand.
AACACTTCACGTTTCGTAAACGATGGGAAGCGCGCCAATACATATAGTCGAAGCGCAAAGGCAAGGCCGGTTCAGGGCCATAGAGAAAAAATCAAATTTGTTCCTAATCTACTTACTAATCCTCATTCTAAGGCCACCCATTCGAAGTCTACTCATACTGGAGGAATTGCAAACCCCTATGTGTTACCGGAATATGCCGACAATATTAAACTCAAAGAACACAAATTTGAGCATAAAAATTCAGCACCTGTTGAAGCAGAATTGTATGAAGAATTGCTTAGTTATAAGTTGGGATTATGTAATTACGTTGCGAAGGAATTTGCGAATCGCATACCAAATGCCGATATAGGGGCAGGTAGATACCGTGCAAAAATTATTGCTACCGTTCCAAAGTTAACAAGCTTTGATAAAGTGGACATTGTCATCCGTAAATGGCAGCTGAGAAAGGTGACCTATGTTGAGTTCTATACGGTGATTAAAGGCCGGGTAACCAAAATTAGTTTGGCAGATAATAAAAAACTAGTGGCTCGAATAGCGGCCCTGCAAGTGAAGAGTGGGGTTCAGTTACAAAAAGTATTAAAAGACTTCCAGCCATATTTAGAATCAAAAAATTTGCACCCCGATTTTGACAGGCAAGGGGTCCATTGTTCGAATAAATATCCCTGTGTATTGGTAAAGTTTACGCCGGACGTAACAGACAAATCCGTTAAGGGTGAGGGACTGAAAACATTCTATAAACGCTATAACCATTTGCTAATGTCCTATTTTATAGCGATTGTTGATTACAACGCCTATAACGCGGGCTTAGATATTGAAATGGTTGGACGTTCTGGTTTTGGTCAAAATAATCCAAGCATTTCAGTCACTGACAAAAGTTTTCGAATTAATATGGGTCTCGTTCCAGAAGAGTATGCAGAAATCATTGTTAAGAGCCTTGTTCAGCTTCATGATTTATTTCATCGGCTTGAAAGCACAGTGCCGGGTAAGCATCTCAAAATGGATGAAAACCTAAAAAATAAATTAGAAGTTACTCGGCAAATAGGATTTAAAGAATCAACCCTACCAAAGTCCTATTGGGAAGCATTGTGGGCGAAAGGAAGCCATGGTGATAAAGGGCGTATTTTTATTCACGAATTAATTGAGCGCGAACGAGATCGTCCAGAGCTATTAGCGAATTTTGTTTTAAAGGAAATTATTAAAAATCCCGATAAGTTCTTCACAGACCCAGCGCTAGCTGAAGCTCCGTTAGAAAAAATGTTTCGATTGGTTGAGTACACTTCAGATGCCACAGTAAACTATAAAGTGAACCCATCCAAATCAGATGCTTTTATTAAGATGAAGTACTTAAAGGAGGGAATTTATAGGACAAGCGACGATAAGTATTTTCAGATAATTAATGCAAGAAATCCAAAGATAGAAGAATTAAAACTGAAAAGTTCAAAGCAAGTTATGTCGGATTATCAAAGAGATCAACAACTATCACACGAGCGGTGTACTCAATTATTTAAGGGGTATATCTCTCCTGATCCATGTAAATTATCGGTGAACTCTATCCCCAAACTTGAAAAACAAAAATCTTTTCACTTTACCGATCCATCCAATAAGAAAGTTAGTAGTGATCCCGCATGGTTTGCCATTATCAATAAACTGTGTAATGGGCTTGCGGTAGATGTCCCTAAGGATTTAAAGGTACGGGATGTGTACCGATTTCTTGAAACTTCCCATATCGAATTTATTTGTAAAAAGCGGACTAGATCTAAAAGCGAGCTAAAGGCCCTTTCGGAGTGGGGCAGTGAGTCTGATACAGAGCAGCTCGATCTGGTTCCAGCTAAGTCTGTCTTTGCTAAGAAAGTGGTCGTAGCGAATGGCATGCTGGCGATTAATCTATCTTATTACGCCGCCAGAGCAGCGATTCATTTCCTAGATGCCGTTGATAAAATGGATGACGATGACGAAATAGACACGGTATTTAAAACTCATCGCACTCAAATGGGTCTGGTATCCAGAAAAATAACCATTAACTGTACCAACACCTATTTTGAAACGATAAGTGGCAGCGTCAAAGAACCACTTTGTTTGGATGTTGCTACTCATCCTCCAACGCTAAGAATAGACGATAGGGCAGACATTCTATTTTTTGATTTAAATAGCTTTAGAGCTGACTTCATTTCACAAGAAGCGAATCTTCAAAAGCAATTGAAAATTGCAAAGCCGACGGTGGTAATTTTAGATCACACGAGTTCGTCTACGCGTGAGATTAGAAAAGCGATAAAAACAATTTTTCAGGGCCACCCAGGAGTGTCTTTAGTGCTATTGCTGACGAGTGGATTAAAAAATGAACAGGGGGGTGCAGATAATAACCCTTATGGAAAATTAACTATCTTGTCTTTAGCAGATCACGGGGAAATAAATACCTTTACCAATTTTATTTACGATGAAATTACCGCACTCAGATCTCCCGATAACGAAATTAAATTATTAAGCAAAAAAGCGCTGTTACCCATGGCGGCGCATGCCATTCGCCACTCTTATAAGGACAGAGGTTTTGCCACAACCACTTCTGCCATTTTGAATAACGATGATGATTCGTTTGATACGGAAATGCTGAGTGAAACGTCGATCGAATCTTCTAGCGACGAGGACGGTGTGAATATGGATAACGTAATTTATGCTCTTACGGTAAAGGATATTAAAGATAGCTATCCAGACGAGTTTGAAAATCTGGTTAATATGGGATGTTCTAATCGAGAAATTGTTGATTTATACCAAACGTCTGTGAAAAAATTTAGACGTATGTCCAATGACAAAGTTTTTGATTTAATTACGGGTTGTGACGATATGGATTTATTTGAGGAGCTGTCTGATATTTACGATGAGGATAGGAACTGTTTCAAGAGTATTTTGAATGATGAGAACGAACTGGTTTATTACCATGGAATAGAAAAAGTCTACTCTACGTATCGCATAATTGCCAAGAAATTTGGGATTGAAGATTTAGGCCATGAGGTTGATATCATGGATTTGGTTTATAGAAAATTAAATAAAATCGACGATGACTTCGAAAGTAATGATTCAGAAAGCATAGGCAGTAGCTCTAATGAAGAGTACGCTGATGAAAGCGAGGAGGATTCATATACCGCCACCTCGTCCTCTGAAGTGTAATAGTTGCGACTCAATCGGTCAGTTCCACGATTTGACGTCAGGGCAATTGCATGAAGCCCCTTATAGTCAAAGGCTTTGAAAGCCAAGCAAAGCGTCAAGTAGGAAGAATTACTCCCCGTGTTTGTGGGTTTAGCAGCGATACTGACTTAAAAAAGCGACAAAAAGGGGAGAAGTGGTTGTAAACAAAACAAAAACGAGGTTTACTCTCGGAATTTAAGGTCGAGAGATGGAAAACGAGAAGAAAGCAGAGGGAGTACTAGAAGCATTTTCAGAATTAACGGATCCGCGTTGCCGTGCATGCGAATATCCTTTGGAAGAGCTTTTATTAGTGGCTATTTGTGCCATCACCAGTGGTGCGAAGGAATGGGTAGAAGTAGTTTGGTGGGAAAACGAAAAGCTTGACTGGCTGAGGCGGTACCTTCTTTTTGCTAATGGAATCGGATCACACGACACATTTACTCGTGTATTTAGTCTGCTGAATGCCACGTGTTTTGAAGCGTGTTTTATACGCTGGATGCGGTTTTTATGTCCCACGCTTGCAGGAAAGGTTATCCCGATTGATGGCAAGAGTCTGCGACGTTCTCACCATGGTAAAAAGAAGATGGTGCATCTGGTTTCAGCATGGCATACGATGGTCGGCGTCATCCTCGTCCAGGTGAAGACCGCCGACAAGAGCAATGAAATTACAGCGATTCCTGAATTACTGGATGCGTTGCAAATTGACGGAGCAATAATAACCATTGATGCGATGGGGCTGCCAGCACGTGATTATTGAAAAGATAGTAGACAAGAAAGCGGATTACATCGTGGCGGTAAAAGACAATCAGCCGACATTATCGGAATCCATACAGGAATGGTTCGCCGCAGCGGATGCAGGGACGCTTGACCGGCCTTTTTGGGAAGCGGTGAGTGTCGATAAAGGTCATGGTCGCCTGGAAACACGTCGCTGTGTAGTCGCCAACGATGTGGACTGGCTTAACGAATTGGGGCAACACTGGGCAGGCATCCAAAGCCTGGTCATGCTGGAAGCAACGCGCGAGATGATTCACGGCAAAAATAAGGGAGAATGCATTACTGAGCGCCGTTTTTATATCAGCAGCTTGCCTGCGAAAGCAGACCTGTTCAATCAACAAATTCGTGCTCATTGGGGAATTGAGAATAGCCTGCACTGGGTATTGATATGGCTTTTGATGAGGATGTTTGTCGTATTCGGGTCGGCGATGGGGCCCAGAATTTCGCTATCTTACGTCGTATTGCTTTATATCTCTCCTTAAGTAAGACCGCTCAACGAAGGTGGGCCTTGCTACCAGACGTAAGGCTGCCGGTTGGAATACTTCGTATCTTGACACTTTGATTGGCCTTCAAACCAATTAAATATAAGGGGCTTCATGCAGCCCTGGCTTCAGGTGTACCTGATTCTGGGCCATGGTCAAAAAAAGGAGAGACGGCTCGTAACGCCGCTTCATATTCCCTTGCAGTTCGGATAGGTTTGAATTCCATTGGTTAATCCATCTCAATAGGGGCCGCATCCACCTGATCATATTGCTGATGGGTGCCAATAAACTTAATATAAACCGCATAAAAACGGTAGGCCACAGCAACAATAATCCGGTATGCATTTTCTTTAAGACTGAACGTGTTTCCCATGTAGCCTTTACTACTTCGTCGCACCAGGGCTTGAGAGATTGTTCAGTATCAGGGTGGTTGATCCAATAGTCGACAAGTCGGCGTTTCGCGACCACTTTCATGGGAGCACTATGGTCCCAAAACGGGACTATGGTCAATGAGATGTAGACAGAACGGGTGCACGGAAGAGTGCTAACAAAAGTGACCATCCTCCCGTGCCGATAATGCATCTTTAAACGAATTATCAGCACAGGAAAAGGGAGTAAAACGGCAGCGGGGTCATGCCCGGTGCAGAAAATCCGCCTCACGTGGCAGAATCTTGCGAAAGTCCCGCGCACGGCTTACACTGGCGCTTCTGTTTTCCCTAGGGTTTTGCCGCCCCCGCTGAAAGGATCTCCCCATGCAATTTCTCACCAAGCCTCCCGTCCAGGTCATTCCCCGCAGTATGCTCACCATCGGAGAGCCACTGGGCAGTGGCAGTTTTGGGATAGTGTCAAAAGCCATCTGGCATGGCACGCCAGTGGCCATCAAAGAATTATTCTTAAAGGAACTGTCTGAAACCCTGCGGGAGGAATTTAATCAAGAGGTCAGCATGATGAGCCAGTGCCAGCATCCGCATATTGTGGGGTTATATGGCATCTGTGATGAGGTGGGGCATAAGGGGCTGGTCATTGAATACATGCCAGGGGGATCACTGCGCAGTCTGCTAGAAAACAAGAAACAGGACATCAGCTGGGAGAGCCGCTGGACCATGGCCATCGATATTGGCAACGGGCTGCGCTATCTGCACGCCAACGATATTGTGCACCGTGACCTCAAAAGTCTAAACGTGCTACTCACCGCCGACCTGCATGCCAAGATTGGGGATTTTGGGCTGGCCCGGCTTAAGCTGGAGACCAGCAGCACTAGCACGACAACCGCTAAGGGGACGGTGCGTTGGTGTGCCCCGGAGAGTTTCCGGCGGGGATTTAAGACCACCAGTTCCATGGACATTTACAGCTACGGCATGGTGCTGTGGGAAATAGCTTCCCGGGAGATTCCCTTTGCCGATGCGATGAATGAACTGACGGTCATCAGCTGGATTAAGGACGGGGAACAGGAAACGATTCCTCCAGACTGCCCCCCTGGATATGCCAACGTGATCAATCAGACCTGGCTGGAGGCGCAGAAACGTCCCACGGCTGAACAGGTAGTGAAGGATCTCGCCGTGGCAAGACCGCCCCTGACACCCACCCCCACTGCAAAACATTATGTCGAAAAATCGTGGCATTTTGATCCCGCGACCGAACGCCAGGCAGGACTTCCTTCTCAGGATGGCAAGCCGTACAAGCTCATGGAGGCCACACCCAAAGACCGGGAGAAAGTGGTGGGGTTCTACCAACATCACCCGGTACCGGGCTATCACATCGGCAGCGTGCAGGTGATTTACAACCGAGACTTCAACCTGGGCTTTGAGGTACAGATAAAGAAACTGCAGCACCGCAGCGGGAATCCCGCCTTTACACCCAGCTGGCATACTGAAAATGCGCCGCAATGGCGGGCCGCCACCGACACGAAGTGGAAAGAGCTGGCCAAACCGTATGCTGACCCAGATTATCCGGCCGTCAACATTGTGCCGTTATGGCATGGCACCAAACGGGCCATCCTAGACAGCCTCTTCCGGGCAGGCTATGCCAGCCTGGCCAGCACCGATAGCGGCTTCTTTGGTAAAGGCTTGTATGGAGCGCATGAGGCAGAATATTCCTACCGTGTTTATGGTCCGGGCAATACCCACCACTACAAGACGCCTGAGGAAGGCACGTTAATTTTGAACTGGGTAGCGTGTTATTCGGCGTATCCGGTGATTGATGGTGACATGGCTAAACTGGAGGGAAGAGGCGCTTACCGGAACTACGATGCCCACTTTGTACCAGTGGTACCCAAAAACCCGAGCAATCCGAATGAAGTCACTTACTATCCCTGCCCGCCAAACCAGAACAGCTACTATACCGAAGTAGTGACGTTTGAATCTGCCTCGTGCCTGCCCAGGTATCTGGTGGAGCTGCAGCCGGATCTGGTGAAATCCCCGGCGCACCTATCTCCGGCTATATTGCTTGCAAATGTTCCACATCAGGGAGAGCAAGTCTTTCGGATAGGTTTGGCGCTTTACCTGGCCGGCCAATACAAGAAGGCTTTTCCCTATTTGGAACAGGCTGCGTCTAGTGCATATCCCCCCGCCTATTTATATCTATCCCTAATTAACGAGGGGCACTCAAGGTTTTACATTGACGAGGTTAAACGTGAGCTCTGGAGCCAACAGGTTGCCCAGCAGGTAGCGTGGTTCCAGAAGCAGGCCGAAACGGGCCAGCCTGAGGCGCAGCTTAATCTGGGTCATTGTTATCGTATTCTTACGGAGGGCATATACAAAAAAGAAGAGTTGGCTCTGGCTGTTAAGTACTACAAGCTCGCTGCTGATCAGGGGAGTGCAGCTGCACAGTTTGGTCTGGGTAAGTGTTGCCCCAACCCAAAGCAACTTAATTTCGAAAAAACCCCTGCTTTCAAATACTTTCAGCTCGCCGCTGATGAAGGGTATGCAGAAGCGCAGATTGCACTAGGTAGTCTATATGTATATGGATCTGCAGAGGGCGACGCTAGACACAATCACGCCCTTGGTATCCAGTATTTCACGCAAGCTGCTGATCAGGGATATCCATATGCGCAGACTGCTCTGGGTCATATTTATGAACGTGGAAGAGGCGTTGAAAAGAACATGGCGGTTGCCGTCAAGTATTTCCAGCTTGCTGCTGATCAGGATGATCACTACGCGCTGTATGTTCTAGGCTGTTGGTATCACTATGGAGAGGGTGTCAAAAAAGACTTGGCCCTAGCTATTAAATATTACCAACTCGCCGCTGAACAGGGAGATCCATACGCTTCACAAGAACTTTTCAAAGCCAAAAACGATTTACAGCAGAGCTGAAGAAAAAAATGGAAGGCAGCCGAGTATACCGCGATGAATAACGTGATGAGGACAAATACTTGCAGCCCTTGCAGTATGACAGGAATTTTTTTGGTTTCGTCGCATTAATTTACGGCTAAAGATAGAGTCGGTTTAAAATAATGTTTTTAAACAAGCTCAATGGCTTATCCGTCATAGCTCAATCCAATTCGTCCCGCCAGAAGCGTCATGCCGGCATGGACGCCACCTTGCTAAACAAACGCAGTGCTGTTTATGAAGCCCCACAAAATCGCCATCCAGAACGATGGAGCCGTCATACGCGAAACTGGACATTCGTGCGAGAAGTGCATCTCAATCCAAGTCAACATACAGTAAAAAAGGAGCCGCCTTGCGAATATAAAAAGCCACTTAAAAATAACTAACTTACGCGACCAGCGCGATTGCATGAAGCCCGCCGAATAACTGTAATATAGAAAGTTAAAAAAGTTATTGTAAACAAAATAAAGAAGGCTGGCTGGGATACTTCCTACCTTGAAACCTTGCTTGGTCTGAAACCCCTTTAAATACCAGAGGCTTTATGCAATTGCCCTGGATTTGACGTGTGGAATTGTCAGATCAAGTTTAAGCTAATAAAGCTTAACCGATGGGTAACAAAATATCTACCACCTTGCCGGGGTTTTACATCTTGTTCCAACTGAACGTTTCGATGTTACTCCCGTGGGCAGGAGCCGTATGCGGTAGTTTCGCAAGTACGGATCTGTGCGGGGGGCGGTGGGTAACCATCCGTCCCTACCGCTCCCTGCGCCATGTCTCCGGCGCTTGTGGAGAGGCCGTTCTCCTGCCAAGAAGCTATCGTTCAGGGCGCTTCAGTTCCACCTGTAATTGGCCGACCTAATACCATCAGTTTAGGCCAATTCACATTCTGCCGAGCGTCTTGCCCCGTAAGCGCGCAATGTGTTCGACCAATTCCTTGGGAACATGGGAAAAAACCGACTCATTGCTTTGTTGTGCTTCTAACATTAATTGATATTCTTTACGTTGTTTTCTCACTGCTAATGGTTCATACCCTCGTGCGGCGGCGATTTCCAGATATTCTTTGGCATAATTATGTTTGCTTTCTGTTAGCAAGCCCGACTCATGTAATTTTCCGAGAAAATAGGGAGTGCATTTAAAATTTTCTCCTTTGCGGATTCTTTTTTTCAGCGAGTTTTCGTTATGCTCGTGAATACCGTGCTTCGTAAGCATCTTCAAGCAGAGTAGAGCGGGATAATTATATCTCCACATAGCCGGATCAGTATCACCAGTTATTTTTTCTAGAATAGAGCGAGCAGGAGCCTCGTGGCCAGCTAGGAAAATCTCAAGGGTCGCTTCCAGAAGTTTGTCCATAATTAATTCCCGGGCTGAGCAATATGTGCGAGACGCTGGTTTGTTATTTTCATAAACGGCTTCCAAAATTTCAAAGACTTCTGGAGGCACCCCATGGGCGTCAACCATATAAAGTGCACGATCAATTTTTTGCCCGGATATCCTAACCTTTTCACTTTCCCAATTAACTCCCAACAAATTAGCATTATGAAAGTTGGTCCCCCTCGTGCTTGTCGCTACCATGTTAGCCCCTGCCAAATTAGCCTCGGCCAAGTTAACAAAGTTGAGATTGAGATCAGACAGGTCCGCGCGAGATAAGTCTAGTTTACCTAATTCAATGGCCTGCATTAGAGCATTCATTTTGAAATGAGTTTTATCCTCAGATTCCCAATAACCATGGCTGAAAATCGCTGCTAATGGATCAGTTAAGGATTTTGGTAGAAAATGTAAAGTTCCGGAACAGCTGGGCTCAAGTGCCTTATAAGTTCTTACCAACACCTTGATCATCCATTCCTTATCAACCCTACAGAACTTAGTCGATGACGTGTTTAAATCCCGATACTCTGGATAAAATTCCACAACAGTCCTTACACATTCTTCCAGACTTACCTTCCCCGTCAAAAAGTCTAAAAGCTGATGATCGGAAATAGACTCTCGGCGCAGAAGAGTCAGTGTATTTTGAAATCCCCTATCTCTTTTTAAGTCCTCAATTAGCAGACGATTTTGTTCTATTCTGCTTTCTAAATTAATCACGTACGAGTTTATTGAGCTATTTTTCTCTGGTGAGTTTGGGTTACTTAAGTCGGCAGTGGGATGAAATTTATTGATGGGTCGATTGACTGACAGCATAGGTAACTTTCTCTGTAGTGGTTCGGGTTCAATGAAAACGTTCAGCTTTTTATTCGGCTTTTCCCAAATAATTGTTGTAGTTGTCGAACCAGTGATCAAGGTTGAAAATATTTCGGTTAAGCTATTATCGGACGCGTGACCCGTCGCGGCAATTGTGGATATCCACTACGTAAAAACCACAACCATCACGCTGGAAACCAAGGTGCAGAAAAATACAATCAGTTATGAAGAGGGTTGCCCGCTAGAGTTGCTCTGTACAGAGAACCAAAGCGCCGATCCCGTTGCCAGCTGACTTGCAAGGAGGAGTAAGTACCATTTTGGTAACAGGATTATGTGACTGCGGACGCGGGGAATGTTATGTGCGTAGCATAGATACTTTACCGGCTCATGAGAGCCACGGGAGCTTTGAACGTGCCAATATAGCGCCGCTCACACCAATGTGTCCCTATCTGGATAAGGGTTACACCAGTGCGGCGAACCAAAATAAGCTGCGTCAATGGCACGTAGAACATCCCATCGTACCCTAAGTACTAAACTTCCAGCCCGAGAAGGATTAATGAATAATCCATCCATCTTATTTGAGCCTCTTAGTTTGGCCTATTTTACTAGTCGGAGATCAGAGCACACCATGCCTCTTACATCCAAAACCGGCTTAATTTCCTCACCATTGATCCTTATTCCCACTATGAATTTTCTTGAAATATTGGCGATAATGTTCTTTAACAGCGTGAGCCCCTATGGTGCGTCGTTTTTGTGATTCTTCCTCTTTAAGTAGCTTGCAGTAGTTCTCAAAATGCGCCTGCGAGATGCTGCCGTCGGCAATCGCTGTCTGAATAGCACAACCCGGTTCGGCTGCATGACTGCAATTGGCATACCGGCATTGCTGACTTAACTCCACAACAGAATGGAATGTTCGTTCGATGCCCTGTTCGGGGTCAAAGAGTTGCAACTCGCGCATGCCGGGTGTATCGATAATGGCTACCCCGTTATCGCAAAAGAACAGTTCCCGATGCGTTGTTGTGTGCTTACCCCTGGCGTCATCCTCGCGAATTTCTCGCGTGGGTAATTCAGTATGAAAAAAGGCATTAATCAATGTCGATTTGCCCACGCCCGATGAACCGAGTACGGCGATGGAAACACCTTCGCCCATATAGGCAGACAACGCATTAAGCGTATGGGGTGTGTTCACACTTAGTGGATGTATATTGTCGATATTCAGATGATTAAGCTGTTCTAAATAATCATCCAGGTTTTCGCAAACATCAGTCTTAGTCAGGATGATGACCGGCGTAATATCGAATTCATACGCCAACGCAAGATACCGCTCGAGCCGCTTCACTTTAAACTCGTCGTTCGCACTAGTGATGATCCACAGATAATCGAGATTCGCAGCGATAACTTGAGGTAAGCCGTTAGAAATCCGTCGTATTCGATTTTTCGGCTCCAATATCCGACTAAGACGATGGTGTTCATTAGTCAACTCTGCCATTACCCAATCACCCACTGCTAAATACTGGCTAACTGGTTGAAATTCCGCAGGACAGATGATGGAACTCTCACCGCAAGCACCGATAGCTTCTATGCGATTGCGGTGAATTGCAGTTATGCGGAAAATACTGTCAACGGTTTTTTCCTGGCTAATTTCCTCAAATGACAGTTGCTGGAAAAAAAAGTTCGACCAGCCCCATTTTTGCAAGGTTGAGTAAGACATTTTTACTTTTCTTTTCTATTGTTTAGGCTACTTGCGACGATATGATCGCATTCAATTTCCCCCACTCCACAAGCAAGACCTTACGCCTTAAACTAATTTAATTAATCTCTTTAACCTATTTTTTTTCCAAAAAAACGCGGAATTGGGTTTAGGCAGAATCGTCATGGCAGTTTTGTGTAAGTCGCGGCAAATTTACTCCAAAATTAACAAAAAAGCAACTTGGTGATCATGCTATGAACCTTACTCGCTGGATCCGTTAAAGAATGATCGCTATCAAACTCATGAATTCTAGCCTTAGCCCTTGTTTTGTCTGGCCAGGCGGTCAATGGTTCGCGTGAGAAGGATTTATCTCTTTGTGAACGTGTCAGGACGACTAATGGAAAGTTGACCGTTACCGTATTTGGAAAGATATGTGGCTTACCCAGATAAATGTCAGTTCGTCACTGATGCCACCGAACTTTTCGCGCGTTTGATTCACAAACTGTTGATCCGGCAAAAGGTGGAAATTTTTCTTTACTTGCGTCCGAGAGGGTGCGGCATGGTCCGAGACGATAAAAAATTTTGGCGCGATTACACCGGACTTGAGCCGAGGTTTCATGCCATGATGCTATCGTTCAAGGAGCGCTTCCCATTTTTTCTCCCTGAATAAGTGTGTTCAAAAGCTTCATAAATAATTGACTGATGTAATGCAAATTCACAGCCAGCGGAGCATCTTGTCGAATTCCGACTGAGCCAATGTTGCGTCGATTCGTAAGCCCGTAATTTTTTCGACCAATTCCTTGGGAAAATGGGAAAAAACCGAATCATTGCTTTGTCGTGCTTCTAACATTAATTGATATTCTTTACGTTGTTTTCTCTGTGCCACTGGTTCGTACCCTCGTTCAACGGCGATCTCCAGAAATTTTTTGGCATTTATATCATTTCTTTCTATTATGGAAGTTTCGTATATTCTACTGAGAAAATAGGGAGCGCACTTTAAATTCCTTTTTTTGAGGATGCCCTCTTTCAACGAATC
>JAJNBE010000099.1 GCA_021155915.1 Solimicrobium sp.
TCGGTTTGATGTATGAAAATGGTTTGGGCGTCTCACAGGATTTTAGAGAAGCCAGGGCTTGCTACGAAATAGCGGCTAAGCAGGGCAGTGCTGCCGCTGTTTACAACCTAGGAGTTTTATATCAGCTGGGTCTTAGCGTTTCACAAGATTTTAAAGAGGCCTTGTTTCGCTACAAAACAGCGGCAGAAATGAAGTGTGTGCAGGCCTTTTTCAACATGGGATTACTTTACCGCTATGGCCTTGGCGTTCAACCCGACGAGGAAAAAGCTCAAGAGTGTTTCGACAAAGCTGTTGCTTTAGAAGATACCGGATTTAACAGCCTAGATGAATTCAGGGAGCATCTATGCACAAAGGCCTTAGCCTGGCTGGAAAACAAAAACTATACAGGGGCTTTTAATAAGTTTCTTTTATTAGCACAAACCCACCATCCCGAAGCCCAATTCCAGCTTGGATTGATGTATATGAAAGGGCTGGGTGTTAAGCACGCTCTTTCTTAAGACGCGATATTCCTCAAGCACTGCGCTGGTATAAAAAAGCCTCGGAGGCCGGAGACGGGGACGCAAGCTATCGAGTTGCTAAGCTTTTGGCTGAGGCGGATAACAAAAAGAATGCCCAGGAAATTCGGCGCTATTTAAATATAGCTAATCATCAAGGCCATCCCACTGCAGAGCAAAAGTTAGCTGAATGGGAAAACTTCTGGAAGTTGAATCGGTTGGAAAAACAGGAACAAATTGACTTAGAACGCGCTTATGCATTGCAAAAAAAAGAGTTATACAAACAAGCTTTCGACCTCTATGAGCAGTTGTCTATAGAGAAAAAGAATGCTAACGCCTTCAGTAATATGGGACATTTATATTGCCTGGGCCTTGGCGTTCCACAAGATTATATAAAAGCTATGAAATGCTACCGATCCGCGGTGGAAGGAATGAATGTTGCCGCCCTTACCAAGATGGGCGTTTTATATCAGGTGGGTCTTGGCGTTCCGCAGAATTATGACAAAGCTATGACTTGCTACAAAACAGCTGCAGAGAGAGGAAGTTATGAAGCCTTTTTCAACTTGGGATTGTTATATCGCCATGGACTTGGCGTACCACAAAACGAGAGGCAAGCCATCGTATGCTTCAATAATGCTGTTGCTTTTGAAGTGCTAATCGAACCTGACGGAGTGGATGAATTTGTCCAAACCAAGCTAACTGAGGCGTTAACCTATCTGGAGAAAGAGCACTATGCAGCAGCGCTTACTGAATTTCTTTTCCTGGTGCAAATAAATCACCCCGAAGCCTTATTTCAGATTGGGATGATGTGTTTGAAAGGTCTTGGTGTCCAACAAAGTGAGACCAATGCCGTTAAGTATTTAATAGAGGCTGACGAAAATAATCACCCTAAAGCAGCACTTATGCTGGGTGATTCTTATCTGATGAACTCTGCCCCAGAACGGTTGAATAAAGCGCTAACTTTGCTCGAGCAAAAAAAATATTCGACTGCGCTTAATCAATTCCTTTTATTAGCACAAATAAACCATCCAGAAGCTCTATTCCAGCTTGGATTAATGTATATGAAAGGACTCGGTGTTAAGCAAAGTGACACCAACACCGTCAAGTATTTAACGCAAGCTCATGAGAATAACCATCTTAAAGCCGCGTTTATGATAGGGGAATCCTACATGAGGCGGTCTATCTTCAGACGAGAAACACCCCAGGCATTGATCTGGTACAAAAAAGCCTCGGATGCCGGAAACGGCGAAGCCAGCTATCGCATTGCTGAGCTATTAATTGAAGCCAATGACAGAGACTACGCCGAAAAAATCCGGCATTATTTGCATTTAGCCATTAGCCAAGGCCAGCTAAACGCTCAGAAAAAGTTGACTAAATGGGAGAGCCAATACTCCTGGCATTTGAGTTTTGTCGATCTCGTCGTCGAAAAAGAGCCCCTTGGCCTAAAAGGTGACGAGATGGAGGACGAAAAACTATAAATCCTATCATTTACACCAAAAATTGGGATCGAGTATGTAAATAGGAGTTCGTTTTTCCGTTCGTTTTTTACGTTCCACTTACTTCATTTTCCACATTATCTTGTGCCACTATTTCTTCGGCTATTTGGCTAACCACTACAGCCTCTTCGATTTCATCATCTTCCAAAGGCACTACAGCGTCTGGACTAGACAGTAAATTTAAAAAGCGTGCTTCCAATGTTAAGTCAATTTCGTCCCAACCAATAATGTCTAATCTGACACTCGAGCCGTGCGGCATGGCAGGCAGACCTGATAACCGGATCACTAAGGGGATATCCGCTAAACGAAGTACATCTTCTTTGATGACGGTTGCTTCCACTTGTTTAGCACGATGTGCTTGCCATTCCTGCGCGAACCAGCGCAGACACCAGTAACGTTCCATCGTTGCTTGAAAATCGTTGTAGGCAGAATACATTGCATCAAACGCAGACACAATGGCAAACAGTGTTGCATCACGTGGCTTAAATCTTGCCACTAAAGGCGCGGTCACACCTTGCTGAATACACGTCATAATTTGCCATTGGTTAACCAAATCCGTATAGCGGCGCAACGGTGAGGTGCTCCATGCGTATTGATCGACCCCTAAATTATGATGGGGTGCCGCATGTGTTTGCATTTTAACTTGCATGCGAGCCGCCCAGCCGCCATTGCCTACACCCTGACTACGATAAATACCGGGAATGCCGTGATCCGCCATTAATTTTCCCCAGGTACTATTGGCGAAGATCATTAGTTCCGCAACGATTTTATCGAGGGGTGAGCCGCGTTTCCGGGCGACAATGGAAACTACCTCGTCTTCCACATAAAAATTGTAATCCACCCGATTATGTTGCTCCGGCTTTAAACCAAACCCGGCGCGCTTTTCCATGCGGCCCCGCTCCAAAGCCTGCGCCCAGCACCACAGCACTCCAATATCGGCCTTGTGCGGATAATCGCCCTCATTCGCAGCTAACGAATCTTCCGTAATCAAATCGTCTAATGTGTTATTGCGTAAATTTTCTGAAATAGGCACAGCTTCGATTTTGCTGACGGTACTTATTAAAGACCAATCATCCGGGTTGACCGTGGCGTATAACGAAACAGCAGGTCGAGTTTGGCCTGCACCCAAAGTGTAAAGCTTGACTAATTCCTCGGGTAGCATGGTGATTTTATCGCCTGGCATATACACCGTCGACATGCGACTACGGGCCACTTTGTCTAACTCGTCGTCCGGCTGAATACCTAACGCTGGTGCTGCGATATGAATGCCAATTTGTACCAGGCCATCGGCTAAAATCTTAACGGATAATGCGTCATCGATTTCTGTCGTGCTGATGTCGTCGATAGAAAACGCTGCGACATCAGCAATAGGTAAATCCTTTGGAAATTCAGGGGAAACTATTGGGTTAAAGCCTATGCCTTTTGGAAAATGGTTAAACAGAAATTTTTTCAGATGCAACTCTTTTGCGCTCGTTATGCCGCCGGTAGAAAGCATTAACCGTTCAGGTGTCGTGTGTAATTCAACACAAGCGGCAGTGAGCGCCTTATATTCCAATGAGTTTTTATCGGGCTTATAAAGTAGCTGCTGTACTATGCCTTGCATGCTGGATGGCAGCGTCCCGGCTTTAAGTTGTTCTACATACCCCGCTTGAATAATAGCTTGCTGTTGTTTCTTTTCGATTCCTGCCAGTGCGGCCTGAACAGAGGCAGCCGGAGCGGCCTTATAATGTCCCCGCCCTTTTTTATAGAAATAAATTGGCGCAGTGTGTAGACGAAAAATCAAACCGGCATTTTGTGCAGGTGAAACCGATGCGCCAAAATAGTCTTTGCCTAAATGGGCGAAATTAAATTCCTCCTCACCCGCTACTTCCCACAAAAAATCTAAATCGATTTCTGTGGCAATGGTGTGCGCCTCGTCGAGTAATTGTTGCGCAGTTGGTGTAGCAAATTGCAGGAGTACGTCGCGGCTTTTTACTTTGCAGCGCTTACCGGTGGGTAATTCGACTTGAAATGAATCGGGCGTTTGCGACATGATGGTGCCTGCTTTAAAGTCACCGGATTCTTCGAAAAATAGGTTCATTGGTACGTTTCTTTTAAAAATCTAAGGGGATGACCTTCAGCTCTGCTTACAAGAGCGAGTGTCTCCGCTATGCTGCAAATTTCGCGCCTTGCTTCTTACGCCTTATCAGCCAATGCAGATGATCTACGTAATAAATAAGGAGGGCTATCGCCATGATTTTACACTACTGTATTTCCGCCAAAAAACATGTACAAATGACGAGGTGGAAAGTAGAGATTCAAATGTCCACTGCGTTAAACTCAAAAATAGTAGGAAGGAATAATTCCGTCACTAACATAGCGCTCCGTCGTTTGAAAAATAGAGAGCGTCGCGCAAATAAGGGACGGTTACTTTTTTCTACGCAACTCAGTTTATTACTAGTACACAGCTTCATTCTTTTCATGGCGGGGTGATTCACTGGTAAACGGGAAAATTGCAATGTGCCGCGTTTAACTTGTGGATCACCAAACAATGTATTTCCTAATGATTTTTCACCTAAGCTTTTAAACTGAGGCCACTGGCTGGCATTCGAATTTAGTGGCAACACGGTGTGGGCATAAATGACGGGAATATCATCGCAAAACAATAGCACTTCACGCGTAAATACTTTCTGTGCTTTGCTTAAACCTATTTTTATGTACTCATCTTCCCAACAAAGGCTGTGTTGCTGAACAATGGGCTGCACGCGAAAAGTGGTACTGTGCGCCCTTAATTTGGCGGTAAGTGAACCCATTCCGGTTAACCAATGCCGCATGTGTTGCGGTGCCTGAACATGATTAATGTGGTCGTGCCATTTTGGCATTTTTGAGGCGACGATTGTGCTGAGAGTGTCAGACATCATCACAAAATGCTACAACTTGAGCTATATACTGTTCAAATTCAGAAATTCCATGATTACTACCTTGAATGACATGTTGCTGTGCGCCAGGATAATGAGTCACCATTTCCTCCCAATTCAACACTTCATCACCGGTGGCAGCAATTAAAAAGTAGCGTTCTGGTTTTGTGATTTTTTCTATTTCATATAATGCGAGTTCGTGTACATATTTTTGCTTAAATTCAATTACCTCGTCAGTGTGATACTGAGTTGTTACACCGACGTAAGAAGCGAGGTCGCGGGACGGTTTCACTGCTGGGTTCAGCAGCACAGCGCGGCAAGAAAAATGTTCAGCGAGATAAGTGGCGTAATAACCCCCTAAGGATGAGCCAACGAGTGTTAGCTCAGCCGAATTTATAGTTGAGCAAAGGGTGGTGAGATTTTTAATGGCTAATTTTGGAGAAGTAGGAAGTTGCGGACAAATATATTCTGTACCGCGACCAGTCCGCTGCAGGAAATCGGCGATAAGTTGTGCTTTAAATGAACTGGGTGAAGAGCGAAAGCCGTGCAAATAAAGAATCATCGCGCTAAACCATCCAGCACTTTTTGATGGATACCGCCAAAGCCCCCGTTACTCATTATTAAAATTTGATCACCTGACTTTGCTTCCGCCACAATGGCGTCTTGTAATGCAGATAAATTGGTGAAACTTGCGGCACGCTTTCCTAACGGTGCCAAACTCTCAGTCAGATCCCAACCTAATGCATCTTTTCCGGAATTTGCACCATAAGCAAAAATCAGATCTGCTTCTTTCAGGCTGTCTGGCAAAGCAGCTTTCATGCTACCGATTTTCATCGTGTTGGAGCGGGGTTCTAAGATTGCCAGAATGCGGGCGGTACCCACTTTTTTACGCAGACCTGCTATGGTTGTAGCAATCGCTGTGGGATGATGAGCGAAGTCGTCATAAACGGTAATGTTATCCACCATACCGCGCACTTCCATGCGTCGCTTCACGTTTTTGAAACGACCTAATGCGGCAAGAGCTTGTTCTGGTGTAATACCAACATGATGTGCGGCGGCAATGGCAGCTAACGCGTTCTGGCGATTATGTTCCCCCTGCAGATTCCAATCCAGTTGTCCAATTGAACGTTCTTCAAAACGCACCTCATCACTTGCATAATGCCAACCGTCGCTAATTCCAAAGAAAACATGTTCGCTCCAGCAGCCGCGCGCCAATACGCGATGCAAAGCTGCTTCTTGGCCGTTGACGATCAGCTGTCCGATGCCGGGAATGGTGCGAACTAAGTGATGAAACTGTGTTTCGATTGCAGCTAGATCCGGAAAAATATCAGCATGGTCAAATTCTAAATTATTAAGAATCGCGGTTTTGGCATGATAGTGAACAAATTTGCTACGCTTGTCGAAAAAAGCGGAGTCGTACTCATCCGCTTCGATAACAAAGAAGTCCGATGACTCTCCCGGCTGTCCACCCAATCGCGCAGAAATTCCGAAATTATTGGGTACCCCGCCAATCAAAAATCCTGGCGTATAACCTGCATCTTCTAATATCCAGGCAAGCATCGCCGACGTAGTGGTTTTTCCGTGTGTTCCCGCTACGGCCAATACCCATTTATTACTCAGGATATTGTCTCCCATCCATTGGGGACCAGAACAATAGGGCAATCCGCGATTTAAAATGGCTTCCATTAATTCATTACCACGAGAAATAACGTTACCGATTACGTATAAATCGATGTTAGTAGCGAGTTGATCTGAATGGTACCCTTCGATCAATTCAATGCCCTGCTCACGTAATTGCGTGCTCATCGGCGGGTAGACATTGGCGTCGCAGCCAGTAACCGTATATCCAGCTTGCTTGGCTAATACCGCGAGGCCACCCATAAAGGTGCCACAAATACCTAGAATATGAATGTGCATGGAAAACCTTGTTTTAGAGACCTCTGCCCACAACCTACTGCGCGAGCTAAACACGGCGTTGCGCAGTGCTCGCAATCCTCATGTAATCCAGTACACTCCGGTTACTGCGCTCCCTGCGCCTTGTCTTTGGCTCGCTCGCTACGGTTGTGTGCAGAGGTCTCTTTTATATGAAAAAACAATTCGTCATTTTACATGCTGTACCTGGTTTTTTTTGCAGAATTCTGCCGTTCATGCCCCTACCGACCCCAAAGAATCAGCAGGTCAAGAGGTGCCTCAACTCTACTAGGTAGTACGGATTCTTAAAAAAGCGCAGCAAAGTGCGAGTAGTCAGCAGCACCAAATGTTATTAATTTTATATCCGCAAGAGTCGTCCTTCATATTCGCTGAGATTTAATAGTTTCGCTAAATGCAGAATATCTTCAAGCCGAAGCTGAATATAAGGTTCAACCTGGTCAGATTTGTCAACTCCTTTAGATGAGCAGCTCCCACGAGCCGGATGTCATTGTATGCAAAGTCTAGGGAAATTAGATTGGTCAAATTTTTTAGATGAGCAGTCCTTCGTCCCCGAGCTTATTGTCCCCAAGGTCTAGTGAAGTCAGATTTACCAATTGCTCTAGATGGAGAGTTCCGCTGGGCCCGAGCTGATTGTATCCAATGTTCAGTCTAGTCAGATTTGTCAACTTCTTTAGATGAGCAGCTCCGTCGGGCCCGAGCTGATTGGATTTGATATTCAGTCTAGTCAGATCTGTCAACTTCTTTAGATGAGCAGCTCCATATGCCCCAAGCCTATTTTCCCCAATGTTCAGTGAAGTCAGATTTACCCATTGCTTTAGATGGAGAGCTCCGCCGGGTCCGAGCCCAGTGTTTCCAATATTTAATCTAGTCAGATTTGTCAACTTCTTTAGATGAGCAGCTCCGCCCGACCCGAGGGTATTATCAAAAATGTCCAGTGAAGTTAAATTTGTCAGCTTCGTTAGGTAAGACGTGCCGCCCTCTTCGAAGCAGTTGCCCACAATGTCCAGTAAAGTTATCTGCGTCAGTCTTGCCAGATGAGCCAAATCTACCGATGTAAGCATCAACCTTCTTGCCTCCAATTCGATATCTTTTATCCGGCCATTTTCAGACAAATTTTGAATCAGCCGCCAGAATAATTCAGGTTTTCTTGATGCGATCTTTATTTTTAAACAATCAACATCCAGCGTCTTATAGAAAGCATAAAATTCGCTCAATTCAAAAGGACCAATTCGGCTAAGGCATATCGTCCGTTTCCAAAGTTTATTCAGCTTGTGATACGCCGCTACCGATACCTGCCGCAGCTCACCCAATGTCTGATTGGTTAGATAACTAGATATATGCCACGCTACATCATTGGGCAGCCCGGTAAAAACTTCAGCT
>JAJNBE010000100.1 GCA_021155915.1 Solimicrobium sp.
CAAGCAATTTTAAACCTGCTTAATCAACTTCTGACGACGCCATTTCTTCTAATTGCAATGGCAAATTTTAATTTGGGTGAATTTTGCAGGGCTGACTAAATAAGAAATCGTCGCAGTCAAATAATTACGACATCATGCGATATTCTTCGGCCTCACGTCTCTTTCATTCTTACCATCAACGGAAAAAAAACTATGAAAAAAATGCGAATTGAATCCGATTCAATGGGTAAAATTGAGGTGCCTAATGACAGATATTGGGGAGCCCAAACGCAACGGTCGATCGAAAACTTCGCCATCGGCACAGATCGGTTCAAGTGGCAGTTCCCCATCATCCGAGCGATGGGAATTTTGAAAAAATCAGCAGTGTTAGCGAATGCTGACTTGCAGCAATTACCACAAGCATTAGTCAAGCCAATTGAGCAGGCAGCAGACGAAGTCATAGCCGGTAAGTTGAATCAACATTTTCCGTTAGTGGTTTTTCAAACTGGTTCCGGTACCCAAACTAACATGAATGCGAATGAAGTAATTGCTAACCGCGCCATTGAAATTATGGGTGGCGTAATCGGTTCCAAAGCCCCAATTCATCCCAATGATCATGTCAATTGCGGACAGTCATCCAATGACACATTTCCGACTGCAATGCATATTGCGGTAGTGACCGAGCTCAACGAATCATTATTTCCTAGCGTAAAGCAATTGCGCAATACGCTAGCTGAAAAAGCGAACTTATTCCGACTAACGGTCAAAACAGGACGTACTCATTTACAAGATGCAACGCCCATTACGCTTGGTCAGGAAATCGGAAGTTGGGTAGCGCAAATTGATTATGCGTTAACTTCGCTGGAATCAATGATGACCGGGCTCTATGACTTAGCAATAGGTGGAACAGCCGTCGGTACCGGTTTGAATGCGCATCCAAATTTTGGAGATGTTTGCGCCAAATATATAGCAACCATGACCTGTTATCCATTTCGTTCATCGCCCAACAAATTTTTTTCTATGTCGGCACATGATGCGCTGGTTAATACATCCGCCGCTTTACGAACTCTGGCAGGAGCACTGCTAAAAATTGCGAATGACGTACGTTGGTCAGCCAGCGGACCACGTTGTGGAATCGGCGAAATTCATATTCCCGAAAATGAACCAGGCTCTTCCATCATGCCCGGTAAGGTCAATCCAACGCAATGTGAAGCATTAACCATGGTCTGTGTACAGGTTTTCGGCAATGATGCTGCAACTGCTTTTGCGGGCAGTCAGGGCAATTTTCAATTAAATGTTTACAAGCCTGTAATGGTGCACAATGTGTTGGAGAGCATTACATTATTAAGCGACGCTTGTCATTCATTTAGCGCACATTGCGCGGTTGGCATTCAACCAAATAATGAAATTATCGAGCGCAATCTGAACAATAATTTAATGCTAGTTACGGCACTTAACCAACATATCGGTTACGACCGTGCCGCTGAAATTGCCAAAATGGCTTTACGTGAGGGTAAGACGTTACGTGAAGTTGCAATCGAAAACAAATTCGTTACGGCTAGTGACTTTGATGCATGGGTTGATCCACTGAAAATGACAAGGGCGAATGAGCTCTATCCATCCAGCTAGGCAAGAAATTACGCTGCATAGCATTTTCCCCCACGCACGGTAAAAAAGGGTCTCATTCATGCCTATTTTAAAAACAATAGTTATCAGTTAAGTAGAGGATAGAAAGAAAACAAAATAAACCTAAAGTAAAAATATTATTTCTACGTTGTGGATATCCACAATAGGCATGAAAGGTTACCTGACTAATAATGACGTTGTTAACAAAAAGACTCGTCCAGTAGGCGGTGCATTCCTAGTAGATTTAATAGGGCCCGTAGTAACTGGACTCAACACTATTTTAGAAGGGTATATATGCAGTTCATCAATCAATCGCCAGGCAACTCCCCTCGCGCTAACCGAAACGAAATAAACATAGAAGAAAATACTACAGCCGACTTACGGGTGGTTAATATAAAAAAAAGAATAACGGAAAAGCAGTCATTGCTCAATGACTTAAAGTCGAATCCCCGGTTTCAAAATGTATTAATTCTTATGCGTGAAAGCGCTGTTTCTGACTCACTGATTTTAGAATTTCTGACTGGAAAAGCCAGCCTTGAAGAATGCTTTGGCAAAGAAAAAGAAAAAATTGATTTTCTTGTAAAAACTTATGGCGGGTTGGAGGATCGTTTTGGTCGTGGCGACTCGCACTTTCTGTCAAAATGGTTAGCCACCTCATTGTCAACGATTTTTAAAACTGGTTATTTTGAATCTGTGGATAAAACGAATTCCAAAATGCGCATTTTGATGGAAGCGGTTGAAGATAAAATAGTCTCAGGATTATCTACAGGCACGCATCGAGTTAGCCTTTTAAGTGAAGCCGCCCCCACCGTGATGCTTGAAGAGATTAATATCCTAAATTCCAAATCCGAACAGCAGTCTCAACAGAGAGCCTTTGAAAACAAATCTGACGGATATGATCTTGGTTTTGACGCTATCAATGAGGCACCCAGAGAAAGTTCAGACCCACAAAATAATATTATTTATTCAGAAGCAAGCTCGCAGTTAATTACAAGGTCACCCGTTGAAGAAGTTATCTTTTCTCCCCATACGACATTGAACTCGAGTAATACGAACATACATTACGATATGATCGAGGCGAAGTCAGCCGGTACCTTTACGCAAGAAGAAAATGGGAAAAATGCTGAGATCTTTGAAGATATCACCGATTACGACTTTTCTTCTTCAGCAAACACATCAGTATCTCGTGCAGAAATTGTTTTGCCCGAAGTGTCCGCGGATAAGGTGAAAATCTTTAAACATCCCCCCGATTTACGCGCCCCGGTGGCAAATGTTGAAAAAATCTATGAGGAGAGCACTGCTAGCGTTCACGACAGCTTCTTAGGTTCCGATAATAATTTCTTACCAACTACGCCAATTTTTAGTGCAAATCCCGTAACTGCTGAGCCGTTAGCTCGCAAAGACGAGGCATTATTTATTCCGGAAGATTCGAGTCCCCAACCAAACCCGCTTTCAGATACCTACAATTCACGTAATAGCGGAAATCCAGCCCGTATCGGCACAGATGCCAAAGAGAAAATTTTTCTATCGCCAACTACGATGCTTTTCAACCCTAAAAACCATAAGAAATTGGTTTATAAAGGCGATATAATTTCTGGAGTACCGGAAAGGACTCTTCCTATTACTCCTGTTCTTCGCGTCCAAAAAACGGGTAAGGAAACTCAAAAAACCGGAATTTCGAGCGTGGAAAAAAAATAAATCCTATCCAATATTTTTCGCAGCGAATATAACGACACCCCGCTGCGAAAAATGCACCGACCTACCATTTAATCTGTTTTCCTAAACTAATTTCAACTCACATCAATTTCGAGTTCCTTTTTAAGTGCTTTCATTTTTTTTCCAAGTTCAACTAAATCCAAGCCTGCTTTTTGAACTTGAGGAAACATCTCTTTTTCTTCTTCCTCTACATGGTGATCAATCTGCTCGCTTAAAACAGTTACTTTAGCGTCATATAAGTCTTCCTCAGGGTTCATGTTCTCAATCTCGGCAATCAATTCCTTTGCCGCGGCATGCTCTACCAAAGACTCATCCATTAAATCGTCATCCTTAATCGCTTCCCGAACAGCGGGATAAAAGATTTGTTCTTCCACCTCTGCATGCACGGTCAGGGCCTGACATATTTGGTCGGCAAGTTTCTTTTTGCTTACGATAGAACGGTCAGTGAGCCCTTCATATTTTTTAAACATTTCTTTTACTTCTCGATGATCTTTGATTAATAAACTAATGGCGTCATTGGCTGTAGTATTCATATGAGTCCTCTCCTTGTAAATAGCTATATATTGTTCCTTAAAACGCGCTGTGTCTGTAGGACAAGGAGCACAAAAGTATTTTGTTGTTGCGTTATAATTGACTATTCCTGTTAATAGCCGCTTTAAAATTTCAACCGCTGCTGTGTGCGGGTTATAGCGATACAGGTCTGCCAGAAAGCGTGGCACCAAGCATAACGTTTTTTCTTTCCAATTCATTTGTGAAAGAGGGCGAAAGAGGCTCGGAAAATGGCTGAAAACTTTCGCCAGTCTTAAGATTTATAAATAAATTCACAGCGCCATACTCTACGATTATTTAAAAAACTTCATGACAGATCCACTTGACCTTGCCCGCATACAGTTCGCGGCTAACATGACGTTTCACATCCTATTTCCGACCATCTCAATTGGGATGGGTTGGTTACTGTTGTTTTTTCATGTCCGTTACCATCAAACCGCTGACGAAAAATGGTCTCAGGCATACCAGTTTTGGATCAAAATATTCGCATTAACGTTTGCATTAGGAGTGGTTTCGGGAATTACCATGAGTTTCCAGTTCGGCACCAACTGGCCTGGCTTTATGCAAACAGTGGGCAATGTCGCCGGTCCTTTGTTAGCTTACGAAGTTCTTACCGCTTTTTTTCTTGAAGCTACTTTTCTGGGGATTATGCTCTTCGGTTCCAAACGCGTTTCCCGGCGGGCCATGACTGTCGCTATTTTCATGGTGGCCTTTGGTACCTCTTTATCTGCGTTCTGGATTATTGCGCTAAATTCATGGATGCATACCCCAGCTGGCTTTACCATGATCGATGGCAAAGCACACGCCACTGACTGGCTCGCTATTATATTTAACCCCTCTATGCCTTATCGGCTAGCTCATATGCTGATTGCTTCAGGCTTAACCGTTTCTTTTTTTGTCAGCGGTATATCCGCTTACCGATGGCTACGTGGCGATCATTCCGCTTCAGTCATGGCAGCCTTAAAAACCGCAACGACACTGGCCGCTTTCCTGATTCCTCTACAAATGGTTATCGGTGACCTACACGGTTTGAATACCCTTAAATACGAACCGGCAAAAATTGCGGCAATAGAAGGTATCTGGCACACCGAGCACGGCGCCGCACTGCGAATTTTCGCCATCCCAGACGCGTCTAAACAAATAAACCGCTATGAATTAGCCATCCCAGATCTTGGAAGTTTAATATTGACGCATAGTCTGAACGGTGAAATCAAGGGTATTGATACCTTTGCAGATAAACATCCTCCAGTAGCGCCATTATTTTGGGGATTCCGCATAATGGTCGGCGTCGGTCTGTTAATGTTGGGCGTTTCATGGTTCAGCGCTTGGACCTTGTGGCAGCGGCGTCCGTTAGGTAAGTGGTTGCCCCGAGCATTAATCATGATGACATTTTCCGGCTGGTTAGCCACTTTGGCGGGTTGGTATGTTACGGAAATCGGCCGCCAGCCTTATTTGGTCCACGGTCTACTTACCACGGCGGACGCGGCTGCTACCCATTCCGCACCAATGATCACCTCCACGCTGATATTATATTTAGTAACCTATGCGGTATTAGTATTATCCTATATAACAGTGATTTTCCATCTGGCTCGTAAGGCTTCCGACTCACGTCCCGAGGGGCAGGCGTCTTTAGAGGGAATGATACATAGTGCCGCTGCAGAACTAACTACCCCCATGGCCAAGATGTAAGGAGAGCCGATTCATGCTCAATTTGACCCAACTGCCCGACCTGACCCAGCCGTCTGGCTGGCTACCACTCGTCTTTCTGGCGCTAATGGCAATCTCCATGTTGGCATACGTCATACTGGATGGATTCGATTTAGGAGTCGGTATTCTATTGAGGCGTGCCACCGACGACCAGAAAGACATGATGATCGCCTCTATCGGTCCATTTTGGGATGCTAATGAAACGTGGCTGGTGTTAGGTATCGGAATCTTGCTGGTGGCCTTCCCGGTCGCACATGGCATCATCTTAGGTGAGCTGTATCTGCCAGTAGCTTTCATGCTAATCGGACTGATTCTACGTGGGGTCGCCTTCGACTTTCGCGCCAAGGCACGTGATGAACATAAAACCATCTGGAACTGGACATTTTATGCTGGCTCAGTTATCGCCACCCTAGCACAAGGAGCTATGATCGGTTTTTACATTGTCGGTTTCCAGCATGACACACGCCATATCCTTTTTGCGCTATTTACCGGCTTCTGCTTGCTAGCGGGATACGCGCTGCTCGGCGCAACCTGGCTCATAATGAAAACCGAAGGGGACTTACAGAAAAAGGCCGTTACTTGGGCTCAGGGAAGCGTAATTCTTTGCGCACTCGGTATTGCTGCCATATCAGTAGTCACCCCAATGGTCAGCCCACATATTTTTAATAAATGGTTTTCGTTTCCAAATATTCTGTTATTGGCACCCATTCCTATTATCACTTCTGTTTTGTTTATCGTAATCTATAAAGTATTAATGAGGTTGCCAGCCCAGCTGGCGGAAAATAATGAAGCGTGGAGTTGGCTACCTTTTGTTAGCACCATTGGTATCTTTTTCCTTGCTTTCAATGGCCTCGCCTATAGCCTCTTTCCCTACCTAATTATCGACCGTCTCGATATTTGGCAAGCTGCCAGCGCACCAGAATCTCTAACCTTCATTCTGGTTGGTGTTGCCATTGTTTTGCCCGCCATTATCGGTTATACCATTTTGGCTTACCGGGTATTCTGGGGGAAAGCGACAGCACTCAATTATTTTTAACCCGGAATTTTCATTACGATCTCATTTATAGCCCAGCTTGAAATATTTAATAGCCTTTCCCGGAAGTTGTAGCGGTCTAATAGAGAATCTGGATTTAAATACACGGAACCTTTTAGAAAAACGGCTTTGCAAACAAGTGTGGAATGGTTGAGACGTCCGTACAGGGGACGTAAACCCAATCGTTTCGATGGAGCCAAAGATAAGGCGTATGGAGCTCAGCAAGCGGCGCGTACTGTGGAGGAGTACATGAGCATTACGAGCACCGCGCAACGCCGTATCTGGCTCGCGCAGTAGGTCGTATGCAGAGGTCTAACAAGTATGATGCAGATAATTCCACGCCTGGGATATTGACGCCATCAACCTAAACTCGTAACCGAATATTCCCTGTGGAATGGTAGCTGGTTAAATCATTAGCCCGACCTGAGAATGCTGCGCCGCCTCAGCCTCAGGAGGAGCCATGTGAGCAATGAATTTGCTCGCCTTTACTAGTACTTCTTGAGAGTAGCGATCTGTACCAGCGGCGGTGACGATACGCTGTGCGGCTCGCAACTTGAATATGTTACGGCTAGCGAGTCCCTCGCTGTAAATGGAGTAAGTCTCCTCACTATCTGTCGATTGAGCATTTTCCTCAGGAGCTGCCGTATTCGCTTCATTACAGAATCGGAGCGAAGCGAGTAAAGTGGCATGTTCACCGGCTATGGCTAAATTCTTCTTAAGCGAGTTGAACATAGGGAAGTTATACTCAAAAATGATGTTGTCGTTACCAATGTCTTTCAAAATTATTCCGCTTTCCAGCTCATCTAACATCAGTTCACATTGACGTTCATTGCCAACCGCATCTTTAATCGTAAACTTTTGTTGCTGAAACCCGGTGAGAAGATAATGGCGATTTTCATAATGGTAATGATAACCATCCCAACTATGATC